>NZ_JBEONQ010000004.1:0-172090 GCF_040544445.1 Undibacterium sp. GrIS 1.8
AATCTTAATTTTTTTTTTTTTTTTTTCTTTCTCAAAATAATTGTTTTTTTATGTGTTGTGTGCGGCCCCTCAACTATTCCTTTCTAGGGTTTTTTTGGGGCCCCCCCCGCCAACAATCTGCACCCAATCTCTATAAACACACGTCTCCTTGTGTTTGCATCCAACTAATAAAAATCTAAATTTACTTTGCTGCCATCAGAGATCCATCGTCAGATAAATATTGTATTCCCGTTAGCTTGCACTCATGCAGACTTCAAAATTTGAGTTGTAGGTTTCACCTGGGTTGATCTACATCAAAGCTGATAACTCGTCGCAGTATTAAACTTCTTGCCATACAAACGATGATTGATGGAGAAGTAAGAATGAAAAACACTATAGCGTTATCGGTAGTAACAGCCGCGCTGTTAAGCATGTTTTCTGCAACTACGTGTGCACAAGAAAGTCCTTGGTTGGTACGAGTAAGGGCAGAGCATTTGTCAACCGCAAATAAGTCAGATCCTATTGGTGGAGTCGGTGCAGCAGACCGTTTACAGGTCTCCGACAAAACGATTCCTGAGTTGGATATTTCTTACTTTTTTAGTCCAAATATTGCGGCAGAATTGGTACTGACTTATCCGCAAAAACATGATGTTTATCTCGATGGCACAAATATCGGTAGCTTTAAACATTTACCTCCGACTTTGCTGATTCAATATCATTTTTTACCCGATGCGCAGTTCAGTCCTTATCTTGGTGCTGGTATAAATTACACCCGTATTTCTGACGTGAATCTACTTAACGGCGCAGGTTCTTTGGAAAACAGCAGCGTCGGTCTAGCGTTACAAGCAGGTGTGGATTACAAGATAGACAAACGATGGTCAATTAATGCTGATATCAAAAAGGTGCAGATACGTAGCGATGTATTTATTTCTGGTACCAAAATCAGTGCAGTAAAAGTCGACCCTTTGATGATAGCTGCTGGTGTAGGTTATCGCTTCTAAATAATCGCCAAAGGCACATAGAGCGCTGTTCTAAAAGAAATTCTGGGTTAACAGGCAATCGAGGCATAGTCTCGATTGCCTGTTTCCGATTAAGTACAATCGATTAATACCATGCTGTTGGAAAAATAGGGATATATATCCACCTTCTTAGGGTGATTTGAGTTCAGAGACCGCTTTCATGTTGCAATAATTTAAATAAAATTTAGCGATGCATTTGCGCTAAACTCAATTCATTGATTACAGTCTCAGGGTTGCAACTTATGAACGCACATCTTCCTCATCTGGCTACGCCAGCAACCACCTCAACGATCCCACCAATCAAATTACAAGATATTCGGGTTCACTGTGCCGCCTGTAGTCTGCATCAATTATGCCTTCCCATGGGATTAGCCGAAGCGGATATGGATAAGTTGGACAGCATCATTGGCCGTAGAAGGCGGATTAAGCGGGACGATGCCTTGTATCGCATGGGTGAACCGTTCACCAATTTATACGCGATCCGGGTTGGGCATTTTAAAACCTCTCAAACAAACTCTATCGGTCAGCAACATATAACCGGTTTTCAAATGGCTGGCGAGTTGCTAGGGATGGACGCGATTGGTAGTAACGCCCATCACTGTGAGGCAATTGCACTGGAAGACAGCGAGGTGTGTGAGATCCCTTTTAATAGCCTGGAGCATCTATTTGGTGAAGTACCAACCTTACTGAGTCATTTTCATCGCATTATGAGTCGTGAAATTAATCGAGAGCAAAACGTGATGCTGCTGTTGGGTAGCATGCGTGCCGACCAGAAATTTGCCGCTTTTTTGGTGAATCTATCCTCGCGCTATGCTGCGCGAGGATATTCGGCAACACGTTTTCAACTTCGCATGTCACGCGAAGAAATCGGTGGTTATCTGGGCTTGACGATAGAAAGTGTCAGTCGCCTGTTAAGCAAATTTAAAAAGTTAGAGTTACTGTCAGTCGATCAGCGCGATATAGAACTCCTGCAATTACTCACTTTAAAATCAATTGCGGCAGGTACTGATCATTGTGCTTAGACCTTACCTAAGTATTGTTTAAGTATTGTTTGAGTCGAGCTTGATGCCAGCATTTTTTTATCTGCTTCATTTTATTTTCCTTCAGAAAATAACAGTCTTCCTATTCAGCTCACCGCAGGCTTGTACTAAAAAGAGGGTTGGCTCTTAATGCTGCTATCGGAATTAGCCAACAGCAAATAGCAGGTAAGCGCGCTGGATAGTGCACAACATATCCAGAAGCTAAAAAATCCCAAGGTATAGATCGCGGGTCTGGACAACTCAATCGGCACGCCAGAAAACACCAGATTATGCGGATCAAAAATAGAAAAGAACAAACCTTCGGCAGCAACTGCAACCAAAAAAGATGACCATAATATTGCTATAGCGCGTCGCATGTTTGTCTCCTTTGTTATTGTAAAAACTGCTGATCAGTTTGTTGGCTTACTTGCGTATTCAATCAAAGCGGATCTAGGACGATTGCTTGCTGTAAGGGCCAGTTCCAGACTCCACTAAGGCGCCATTGCTTAGGCTGATCTTCTAGCGTGACTTGCCAGGCTGCTTTATCTAATAACGGTAGTGCTAAAGAAAAATTACCTGAATCATCTACTTGCGTTTTGATCGCCAGATCTTTAGATGGTTGGGTAGGGTGAACTAATTTCATCGTTAAGATACCGTTTGATATTTTTTGATTGCTACTGAGTTTTCCTTTAATGATCCCGCTCGCAGCATCGTATTGTATGGATGCGTTTAACTTTAATGCCGCAGCGACCTTGTCACGCCGCAGGTCCTGATTGATTGCCTGGCCTTCTTTATAATAATCATCCACCACCATCGCATCTTGTTCGCGGAAGGCGATCGAAACCATATACGAGCCGGCAACCACGGCAACAATCGGTGGGGCTAACAAGAACCAAAGCCAGATTTGTTTAAACCAAGGTGCTTGCTTAGTGTTGATTGAGATGGGTACTGAAATAGGTGAGGTCGACATCACACGCTCCTAATTGTGGGGAATAATAAATACAGCTTTTTCTTTGACCTGCAAGGCCGGATTATCGATCGCTTCAAGTTGAAACCAAATTTTGTTACTACCTTGCTTACCGTGATCGTGGTCTACATGCACCCGTACTGGTATCGCTTTTGTAGTAGCTCCCGGCAGCTCGATTTGGTCGGGGCTGTCTAAACGGATTGAGTCCAGCCCCGATACTTTGATGCGATAAATATGATTTGCTTCCGCCGTGTTCATAATTTGTAGCTTATAAACATTCTCAATCACGCCTTCATTTAATTCTCTACCCATAGAGCCACGGTCACGGATAACGTCTAGTTTTAAGGGGACACGTGTTAGCAAATTGATCGCTAATACCGATACGATGACGACCAAGATAGCGCTATAGATCAAGACTCTTGAGCGGAAGATTGACTTCAAAACCTGTTGTTCTGACAGATTATTTTTGATCGCATTTGCGGTAGAAAAACGAATCAAGCCCCTTGGTGCTCCGATCTTATCCATCACCGTATCGCAGGCATCCACGCAGGCGGCACAGCCTATACATTCGTATTGCAGGCCGTCCCGGATATCGATGCCGGTCGGGCAAACTTGAACACAAATTGAGCAATCGATACACGACCCAAGTACAGGATTTTTAGCTGTCTTTGTGCTACGAGGCTCCCCGCGCTGTTGATCGTAGGTCACGATCAACGTGTCCTGGTCAAACATCACACTCTGGAAGCGTGCATAGGGGCACATGTATTTACACACTTGCTCACGCATCCAGCCCGCATTGCCATAAGTCGCCAGCGCATAAAATAAAACCCAGAATAATTCCCATGGTCCCAGTGTGACCAATAATATTTCTTGCATTAATGTTTTGATCGGCGTGAAGTAGCCTACAAAGCTGATACCTGTCCACAAAGCGATTCCTAGCCAGATCGCATGCTTGGCACATTTTTTACTGACTTTTGCCAACGTCCAATTTTGCTTACTTAATTTGATACGGGCGCTGCGGCTACCTTCAATCTTCCGTTCTACCCACATAAAAATTTCGGTATAAACCGTTTGTGGGCAAGCGAAGCCACACCAAAGACGGCCAGCAACCGTCGTAAATAAAAATAATGAGTAAGCGCAAATAATTAACAGCGCGGTCAGATAAATAAAATCCTGTGGCCACAACACGATGCCAAACAAATAGAACTTCCTTGCGGTCAAATCAAACAACACTGCCTGACGATCATTCCATGCCAGCCAAGGCAAACCATAAAACACTAGTTGGGTAAGCCAGACGCAAGCCCAGCGCCAGTTGGCAAAAAAACCTGTTACTTCGCGCGGATAAATATCCTCTCTTGACGCGTACATTTTAATGGTCGCGTATTGAGGTTCTACAGGATCTGCGTGATCTCGTATTTCGGGCGGCTGTATATCAGACATAGCGCACAAGATCCCATTGAATGATGATTAGCAAGTTCATTTTTGTGCAGCTTTTGTCTCTGTTTCATTCGATAAACTCCAGACATATGCCGCAAGCACTTGTACTTTTGCCTCACCCAAAAAATCTTTAAATGGCGGCATCGTATTTTTACGACCTTTATTAATCGTCTCCATAATCGTGTCTAGGCTACCGCCATATAACCAGATTTTGTCGTTCAGTGCCGGGGCACCTAAGGCTTGATTACCGATGCCGCCAGCGCTATGGCAGCCAATACAGGCGGTAAATTTAGATTTGCCAAACGCGGCTTTAATCGGGTCATGAGTAGATCCAGACAAACTCAAGACATAGTGAGCCACGTTTCTAACCTCATCATCCGTACCGACAGCCGCGCCCATCGGCGGCATTTGGCCGTTGCGTCCATACATGATGGTCGTTTTGATGACATCTGGAGCGCCGCCATACAGCCAGTCTTTATCCGTCAGATTTGGAAAGCCTTTATTGCCATGCGCGTCCGACCCATGGCACTGCGCACAATAGGTCAGAAATAGCCGCTCACCAATCAGATGTGCTTGTGGATCTGCTGCTACTGCTTTCAGATCTTGATGTAAATATTTTTCAAACAGCGGGCCATATTCAGCATCGGCAATTTTCAATTCTTTTTGGTATTGCCCGCTTGATTGCCAGCCCAATTTACCGGCATAAGTTCCTAAGCCGGGATACAGATAGAGATAAATTCCGCCGAAGATAATCGTCAACACAAACAGCCACATCCACCAGCGGGGAAGAGGATTATTTAACTCGCCCAAATCCTCATCCCACAGATGACCTGTCGTTTCAACAGGGCCTGGTTCCCCATTTGCATCGGTCGATATTTTGACTTTTGCTGTTGCCTGCGTCCACAGCAATACTCCGCAACCAATAATACTTAGCACCGTCAACAGAGCAATATAAGCACCCCAAAAATCACTTGTAAAATCAGCCATGATGAGACTCCGCTGTGTGAGTACTATTGTTGCTATTAGCGGACTGTGCTTGAGGTGTGTCTGGAAGCCCATCTACAAACTCATCTGCAAAGGGCAGATTTGCTGCCTCATCAAATGCAGTTTGTTGTTTGCCGTTATATGACCAGTACACAATGCCGAGAAATACAAGCAAACAAGCAACCGTCGTAATGCTGCGCATGTCAGTTAAGAAAGTGACGAATTCCATTTTTATCTCCTGCTCTTAATTAAGATGCCCAATTCTTGAAGATAGGCAATCAGTGCGTCTTGCTCTGTTTTTCCTTCTAAGGCCTCCGGTGCGTGCAGAATCTCATCGTCGGTGTAGGGATCGCCCAAGCGTTTTAAAGCACGCATTTTGGGGGCAATATCAGCTGGGTCGAGTTTGGTCTTAGCAAGCCATGGATAGCCAGGCATATTCGATTCTGGTACCAGGTCACGCGGGTTGTTTAAATGCGTTTGATGCCATTCATCGCTATATCTTCCACCGACCCGCGCCAGATCAGGACCGGTACGTTTTGATCCCCATTGAAAAGGCCTATCATAGACAGACTCGCCAGCGACCGAATAATGTCCGTAACGCTCGGTCTCGGCACGGAAAGGGCGGATCATTTGTGAGTGACAGTTGTAGCAACCTTCACGTATATAAATATCCCTGCCGGTCAGTCGCAGTGCTGAATAAGGTTTCAGCCCCGTGACTGGTTCGGTCGTCGATTTTTGGAAAAATAGCGGTACGATTTCTACCAGTCCGCCAAAGCTGACAACCAACACAATCAGTACGATTAATAACCATGGATTTTTTTCTATCCACTCGTGTGAGAACTTCGGTGAAAACTTCGATGACAACTTAGAAGGGGACTTCATTGATTACTCCTCAATAGTGTTATTTTCTGTTGCGACTGAGCTAATTCTGCAAAGTGAGTCAAGCTATGCATGCGCACCAGCAAAGACAGGGATGCGGGTATTTACCGGCTGACTATCGCGCATCGTCATAAACACGTTAAATGCCATCATCAACATGCCGCTCAGGTACAACAAACCGCCACTAAATCTCACTACGTAATATGGATAAGTCGCTTTCACGCTCTCTACAAAGGTGTAGGTCAAGGTGCCGTCAGGATTGACTGCACGCCACATCAAGCCCTGCATCACACCGGCAATCCACATAGCAGCGATATATAAAACGATACCGACGGTGGCGACCCAGAAGTGGAGTTCTATCAAGGACTTACTCCACATTTCTACTTTTCCAGACAGGCGAGGGATCATGTAATACATCGAACCCATCGTGATAAAGCCAACCCAACCCAAAGCACCTGAATGCACATGCCCTATCGTCCAGTCGGTGTAATGCGATAAAGCATTGACCGTTTTGATCGACATCATCGGACCTTCAAAGGTAGACATACCGTAGAAGGACAGCGATACCACCAGAAATTTAAGAATAGGATCCGTGCGCAATTTGTGCCATGCGCCAGAGAGGGTCATGATGCCGTTGATCATGCCGCCCCACGAAGGCGCCAGCAGTATCAGAGAGAACACCATGCCTATCGATTGTGTCCAATCAGGCAAAGCGGTGTAATGCAAATGATGCGGGCCCGCCCACATATACGTGAAGATCAGCGCCCAGAAATGGACGATCGACAGACGATATGAATACACAGGACGCTCCGCCTGTTTAGGAATGAAGTAATACATCATTCCCAGGAAGCCCGCCGTTAAAAAGAAGCCGACCGCATTGTGGCCGTACCACCATTCAATCATCGCATCCTGTACGCCGGAATAAGCAGAATAGGATTTGGTCAGCGAGACAGGCATCGCAGCGCTATTCACAATATGTAATAACGCGACTGTCAGAATAAACGCACCGAAGAACCAGTTGGCAACGTAGATATGCGGCACTTTACGTTTAAGCAGGGTGCCAAAAAATACCACTGCATACGACACCCAGACCACCGCCAGCAACAGATCGATAGGCCACTCCAGCTCGGCGTATTCTTTACCTTGAGTCATCCCCAAAGGTAACGTAATCGCTGCCAGCACAATCACCAGCTGCCAGCCCCAGAAAGTAAAAGCGGCTAAGCCATCGGAGAATAATCTGACCTGACAAGTGCGCTGCACGACATAAAACGAGGTCGCCATTAATGCGCTGCCGCCAAAGGCAAAAATCACCGCATTAGTATGTAGTGGCCGCAAGCGGCCGTAGGTAAGCCAGGGGATATCAAAATTCAGTTCCGGCAATGCCAACTGAGCGGCAATCAGCGCACCAACCAGCATACCGACCACACCCCAAACAATAGTCGCGACAGAAAACTGCTGCACGACTTTGTAGTTATAGTTTAGTGCTTTGTCCACTCAGATTCCCCCAGGATATTTCGATCATGGAGGTAGCATAAGTGGCGGTTGATAAAGATTCCTTGATGTGTATCAAGTGAGGCTCAACTTGTCGCTATTGATGTAGAGATTAATGCGTATTTAGTCTGATGGCGCAAACAAGATCGCATTAAACCCAGATTTTCCATTAGACCGCTACCACTTCGCAAAAACGCAGACGGCGTGCGGTCTTCAGAGGGATAGCACGACCGCGATTTGAGTGGGAACGCTACAGCGACAATTGCACTTTTGGCGAACTGCCTGGCGTTGTTGCTCCTCCTAGCAAGATGCAGCTTGCGTCGTCGTCGCGTCTAGCCAGCCAGTTCGCCAAAGGCACACTTGTCGCTGTTCCAATGGAAAATCTGGGTTAAAAGCAATTTGTCTGAATTGATGTGATGGGTATTTTTGTTAGAAGCTCAATTCTTTTGCATGTCATTCCAGCATGGGTTTAGCTGGAATCCCGTGTCGTTATTTTCAGAATGGGGTCGCTAATTTCTAGCCATGTTTTTCTATCCATATAGGTCGCGCAACAAACGTCGCTGGATTCCGGCTAAACATTGCCGGAATGACGCGCTACTTCTTTTTAATCTCAATGTGATTGGCACCAACATTTAATCTGAAAGTAGCCTGTAAATCCATATACTCCCATTAAAAAATATAAAAATAGCTCAATAGTCCATTAAAGATATGGACACCTATAATATACATGGTAGTAGTATAAATTTATGTGATGGATGTTTTGAATCTTAACCCACATCAGCAAAGTCAATGTGACGAATAGTTTTGTGAGCGTATCTGTTAAAAAAATAGTTTGAAGAGGCCTTTGAATTTGGCCCCGAAGATGGCTTTGAAAAAGGCTTTGAAGGTGACCTGACAACTTTTTAAGGTGGATTTTCTATTGGCTTGATTACTGTGTCTGTCGGTACTTCTGTCAATGTCTCTGCTGGTACTTCTGGATTATCATCATCTTGCAAAATTCTCAAAGCTGGACCAACCATGTCGTCAAACTGACCACTATCCGACATCTTAAGAAATACCCAAATTGAAAAAAATACGATGAGTACGCTGACGGGAATGAGCAAATAAAGTGATTCCATTTTGGTTTTCAGATTTCAGGCGATGGTGTTGATGTCGTCAGCGTAATCAGACGATTTTTTTCTACACTCATTTTTTCTAAGTTAAGCTTTTCTGAGTTCGATGCTGGCGTTGCCTTATGCGATTTGGGTAAGCGATGCAAACGTAGTGCATTGAGTACAACCACCATTGAACTAATCGTCATGCCCACGCCAGAGATCAGCGGAGGCAAATAACCGAACGCAGCCGCAGGTATGACGATCAAATTATAGATACTCGCCCAGACCAAATTTTGCCGGATAATCGCCGTAGTTTTTTTTGCGTGATTGATGGTATCAATTAAGGCACTCAGCTTATCCGATAGTAATACAGCATCTGCGCTGACTTGCGCCAACGAGCTTCCGCCCCCCATCGCAAACGAGATATCTGCCGCACTCAGCACGGCAGCATCGTTGATGCCATCACCCACCATCGCCACCACCGCACCTGCGTGTTGTAGCGTCTGGATAAATTGCAATTTTTGTTCTGGCAGGCGATTGCCATACGCCTCAGTAATCCCCGACTGGCGGGCGATCGACTCCACTATGTTTTGATCATCGCCGCTCAGCAAGATGATTTTTTTCCCCATTGTTTGCAATTGTGTGACCGTCTCCAAAGCACCATCACGCAAGCTGTCTTGCAAATCAAAGCGAGCTAGTAATTCAAACTGATTTGCCAGATAAACTGACGTCACCTCCGGTAGCGCGGGATGCATCATTTTTTTGCCGAGCAGGTCTTCAATAAAATCTTGATTCCCAATTCTGTAGGTAATACCATCTTTGCTTGCCTGCAAGCCTTGACCTGGCTTGGAGTCGATATCGGCGACATGGATTGCGTAGTCCAGCGCCGCAGTAGTATCAGGCTTGATCAGATTTTTTATTGTAGCGGCCTTCAGCGCGCGGGTGATTGCATGGGCGATCGCGTGCGAGCTGGCTTGCTCTAAGCTGGCAGCCAGTTGCAGGCATTGATCTCCGGTCATTGCGCCAAATGTGCATAAGGATTGCACTGTAGGCTTGCCCTGAGTCAGCGTACCTGTTTTATCAAATACAACATGGCTGACATGGGTCATGGTTTCTAATGTAGCTGATCGCATAATCAGGACGCCTTGTTTTAACAGGCGATCAGTAGCCGACGCCAGGGCGGTGGGCGTCGCCAGCGACAGGGCGCAAGGGCAGGAGGCAATTAATACTGCAATCGTAACCGGCCAGGCTTGCGCCGGATCAACCAGGTACCAGATGCAAAAAACGAGCAGGGCGAAAACCAGCAGACAGGTCACAAACCTGGAGGCGACTTGATCTGCCCACAGCAGCATGTGCGGCTTAGTTGCGCTAGCATTTTCCGTCAGCCGGATGATGACGGCAAGATGGCTGTCGGCAGCACAGCGGCTGACTTTAGCGATGATGGTTTGCTCAATATTGATGGCGCCGCCGGGCAGTTCTTCATTGGTATTTTTGCTGAGCGGCTTACTTTCTCCACTTAATAGCGAGGCGTCTATTGTCGTGCTGCCTTCAATAATCATGCTATCGGTCGCGATCACATCGCCTTGCCGTATCAGAACAATATCGCCTGCATGTAGCTCGCTTGCCGCTACCAGTTCGCTACTGTGATGATGCGGATAATCTTGCAGCCGCGTCGCTGTCACAGGTAATGCATGCTGTAGTTTTTCTAATCCGTCAAAGGCTTTACGTCTGGCACGCAACTCCAGATAGCGACTGCACAACAGCAGAAAGATGAACATAGTGACCGAATCAAAATATACATCTCCCTGCTGACGATAAGTCGCCACGGCGCTGGCAAAGAACGCTGCCAGTAATCCTATACTGACCGGCACATCCATACCCATTTGACGGGTTTTAATATTGAACCAGGCACCCTTAAAAAAAGGCTGTGCCGAATAGCCGATAGCAGGCAAGGTCAATAGCAGGCTTGCCCAACGTAGCAGAGCGATGTGATCTGCCTCCATCTCACCTGGATGAGAAAAATATAAAGGGAAGGTGTACATCATCACCTGCATCATTGACAAGCCAGCGATAAACAATTGACGGAATAATTGCTTGCTGTGGCGACGAATCAACTCTCCATGTTTGAGTGCCTCAAACGGATGCGCGGTATAGCCAATTTCGCGTAAGGTCGAAATGATCTGGCTCGGTTGGCAGAGTAACGTATCCCAGCGCAGAGATAATTTTTCGCTGGAGACATTTAGGTCGGCGCTCAGGATACCCGGCAGCTTACTCAAGCGCCGTTCAACTAGCCACACGCAAGCGGCGCAACGTATGCCTTCAATCGAAAAAATAGCGCTCGTGATACTGGTATATTCTGCCGTGTTTTTTCTATTAGTTAGGGAATTATCACTGGCGATTTGAGCAGACTGAGTTTGACCAACATCGTAAGCCCGTAGTTGTGCCGGAACGATAGTATCTATCTTGTCAGCCGTCAGCGAATACGCACTCCGCGTCAGATAATAATCCTCGCAACCGCTGGCAACGATTGCTTCTGCCACCGCCTGGCAACCCGGACAGCACATTGCTTGGGTAAGACCGTTAATTGTGGCGGTCCAATAGGTTGCCGCGGGTACTGGTTCACCACAATGAAAACAATCGTGACTGACATGGTTAGTGTTCATCACAGACCTACTTTGCGTGGAGCTATTGGGATGACGGAGGTGGCGGGGATGACGGCGGCAGGAGGATTAATACAGAAGGCATCAAGCCACAAGGCCTGCTGACCAGAGTGACCATAAAATGCGCGGAACAATCCTAGTAGTCCAAATACACAGAGCAGCGATCCGGCAAACAAGCGCCATTTTTTATTTTGTAAATGTGATTTGAGTTTTGCCCCCAAGTTTGATCCAACTGCTGCCATCAATAGCAGCGTCGGTAAGGTACCCAGACCAAAAGCCAGCATCACCATTGCACCGGAGTACGCCGACCCGGACAACATAGCAGTGAATAGGATGGAATACACCATGCCACACGGCAGCCAGCCCCACAACGCACCCATTACAAAAGCTTTAGGGTTGCTATCCAAAGGTAATAAGCGTCGTGTCAAAGGGCTGATGCGCCGCCATACCGACTGGCCTAGTAACTCCAGTTTGCTAATCCCGCGCCAGATATCCATCATGTATAAACCGATTGCCAGCAGGACGAAGTTAGCCATCCAGTAAAAACCATTTTGCAGCGATGTCAGGGTGGATAATGCAAACAGACTCAGCAGTCCGCTGCCAACGCTACCCGCAATCACACCAGCCAGCGTATAGCTAGAAATTCTGCCACTGTTGTAGCTGATTGCACGGGTGGCGTAGTCAAATGCCGAGGCGTGTGCCGCTGTTGCCGTGGCAGCTTCGCTAGTCTCTAAGCTCATACGATTCAGATCGCCAGATTGGTTGGCAGAAACAAGCTGGAGAGGGAAGACCCGTTGCTTTTTTATGCCCGTCTTGGATAACTTGCTCGATGCCATAGAAAAAGCACCTACAATCCCGCCGCACATGCCAACACAGTGGACACTACCAATCAGTCCGGTCAGGAAAACAGGGAGCAGGTTGATGCTTGTCATAGTGGTGCTCTGCCTTTAATTTCACGCTTTTGTCTTACTTATGTCTTGCTGTTATCTTGCTTTTGTCTTGCTCCTGCCTTACTTATATCGTCGTAGAAAAACGTATCGTTTCTGCCGGAGGATGATTTTTTTTATCGCGTAGATAATGATCAAAGACCATACAAATATTTCTGATCAACAGTCGCCCTTTGTCGGTGACACACAAACAATCATCCTCAAATTGAATCAGGCCATCTAGCTGAAATTGGTGTAGCTCCGTCAACTCGTCCGCAAAATAGTCGCTAAAGACGATAGGGTAAGACAGTTCAATCAAGCTAAATGAGACTTCAAAATGACACATCAGACTTTGAATCACAGCCCGTCGTATTAAGTCATCCATATTCAGACGCAAGCCTTTTGCCATTGGCAATTCACCCTGATCTAATCTGGCGTAATACGCATCCAAGGTCTTTTCATTTTGGCTGTAAGTCGTGCCGATGGTACTGATGGCCGACACGCCGCAAGCGATCATATCTGCATCTGCATGGGTTGAGTAACCCTGAAAATTTCTATGCAAGCGTCCCTGTTGCTGCGCGATGGCCAGATCGTCAGTCGGCTTGGCAAAATGATCCATTCCGATATATACATAGCCCGCCGCAGTCAGACGAGTAATGCACAAATGCAGCATGTCCAGCTTGCTGTCCGCGCTAGGTAAATCCGATTCGTTGATCCGTCGTTGCGGTTTAAACAGGTGCGGCAAATGAGCGTAGTTATAAATCGCAATCCGGTCTGGTGAGGCAGCAATCACTTTTATCAAAGTGCGCTCCATGCTGGCTACATTTTGTTTAGGCAAGCCGTAAATCAGATCGATGCTGACCGAGCGGAAACCCGCACCCCGCGCCGCATCAATGATGGCGACTGTCTCTTCCTCTGGCTGAATACGGTTGACGGCTTCTTGCACCTCAGGCTCAAAATCTTGTACCCCAAGACTGATGCGATTAAACCCTTGATTACGTAAAGTTCTGACACGTTGCGGCGTCACCGTACGGGGATCAACTTCGATCGAGTATTCACCCACTTCATCTGATGCCAGCTTAAACCAGCGGCGGATGTGCGCCAGCAAATCATCCATCTGCTCATCGTTGAGGTAGGTGGGAGTACCTCCACCGAAATGTAATTGTTCCACCTGATTGATGCCGCTAAACAGCTTGCCTTGCATTTCAATTTCTTGTTTTAAGTAACCCAGATATTTGGCGGCCTTGCTTCTGTCCTTCGTCACAATTTTATTGCAGGCACAGTAGTAGCAAATCGTGTCACAGAAAGGAATATGGATATACAACGACAAAGGACGCGCACCCTGAACCCGCACACTGGCAACCGCATGCAGGTAGTCCCAAGATGTGAACTGGGTTGATAACTGATCCGCAGTTGGGTAGGACGTATAACGCGGTCCGGATTGCTTCATCTTACGGATAAGGTCAGCATCAAAGTCGATGCCATTTGCTGTGCTGGTGGTTAAGTTGGCGGCTGCCATAGTGATTTCCTGCCATGTTCCAAACGGGTGAGTACGTAGGTGCACGCGTGCGAGCATGCATAAGATGGATGGAGTTTAGTCAGCTTGCTTCCGAATCACTTTGATGTAAATCAAAACGGAGTAAGTTAATCTGACTGGCAGGGAATGCTTGGACGTGTGGTTAGATAAAATCAGGCCGGCATTTTGCTGGCGCGGAGATACTTAGTTCTACCCGTAATTAACAGGCGTATAATTTTAATACTGGTAGTGAGTATATTTTATTGTCCATATAATCATTGGACACTAAGTGATATTTATTGAAATTGATGGGGAGTATATTATTTTTGGAGGTGGCACAGACACATAAAACGTGTTCAATATTAATCGGTTAACTGTCGATTGGTCGGCATAATAAAGCCGTGATATTGTTTGGCTAACTAAGTTGATTACATTTCGCGGCTCATCTCACTTTTGCCTTAGGGGTATCCAATGAAACATGGCATTTTAATGTTGAGTTTTTGTTTTGCGACAAACCTGTTCGCACAAGGTATAGATCGGATATCGTATTTAGGAAGAATTCTTCTCAAAGGAGGAAATGAAGCAATCGCAGAATGCAAGATAATTGACTACAAACTCCTGATTTCACAAGCGCCTCCCTACTACATTGTGGAGTGCCACGACCCATCTAATATAAAAAATCGAACATTAAGAATCTGGCACACCAAACCTATTACGGAGGAGTGGCAAGGAAAGGAGGAAGACCGTCCGGCTAACATCATCGTTGGAGAAATAGTCCTTCCATGGAGAAAGACAAAAAAGGACGGTTATACGCTGATGAAATGTGAGGACAAGCAAAATGGAACCGCGATCGTTGGAGCTTTTATACGTAACGGTGCTAATGAGGTAACCCAGAAGAACGCCCTTACTATATTTCGCGTACTTGATAGTGGAGAAATTGAAAAGATCAACTTTGATCAAATCCTGCCTTGTATTGAGCCCGGTTGCTGAATTTTTAAGCCATCCACCAGACGGTCACTGCGCTACTACGCCGCGCAGCAACGGTTAAGTCAGACGTTAAGCTTGAATTAAGCCTACCTGATGCATCAAGATTGTAAATCTATCCTATAAAACTCCAACGTTCCAAGAACTTACACCTGATGCCTGATTGTGTTCAGTAGATTGAGTGATAGGTCAATGTTTTGAAGGCAAGTCTAAAGCTTCGCTGCTATGCCATTTTCCAGATGGTTTAATAACTGACTAGTGACCATCACAATCGCTTGCTCATTGCTGATATCGACTTGCTGGTCAATCGCCAGCGACGCTAAGCCATGGACCATTGCCCAGCACGATAACGCTAACATCTCTGTGGACGAGGCGACCAGATCGCCGTTGCCAACCGCTAGCACAACCAAATCCACCATGACGGCTTTGCATTGATCCCCAGCTTGCCGAAGCTGTTCATAGCGTGTTGAATCGACTCGGTCTGCGGTAAACATCAGCCGGAAAAGATGCGGCTGATGTATCGCAAACCGGACGTAGGCAATCCCCACGTTTTTTAACGCGTCGCCCATGTTTTTACTATCGGGCTTTTTTTTAGCCACTTCCATCGCCTCAGTCAGCTGCTCAAATCCAAATACCGCAAGCTCGGCAAGCAGTGCTTCTCTAGTCGGAAAATGGCGCAATGGTGCTGAATGAGACACGCCAATTTCTCGCGCCAGATTCCGCAGGCTTATTGCCTGGGATCCTCCTGCTGTCAGTGTAGTAAGCGCCTGATCAATTAAGGAGCGGCGCAGATCTTTGTGGTGATAGCTTTTAGCGTTTTCGGTAGGCATAGGATTTTTAATTTTAAGGCTGCATGTTGACACCACCTACATTTCATGTCAATAATGTTGTCGTTGCCTACATTGAGGGGGTTGTGATGAAAAATAAAATTTGGATTAGCCTGTGTTTATTGGCAGTGAGCACAATGACCTTGTGTAGCTGCGAATATCTTGCCATTCGTGCCGCTGCGGATAAACAGGCCTCTACAAAGCGCCTGCCATCTGCTGAGAACGCCGACGCGCTATTTTGGAAAATTCTGCATAACGGAGATTACGCAGAAATTGAAGGCGCCTTAAACACGCTGACCGCCGCTTACCTCGATAACCCCTCCGATGCAACCACGGCCGCCCATATTGGCTGGCTCCACATCTGGCGGCTATCGGAACGCTCACGTTTAGACAAGGTTCCCCCAACCATTATCAACGACGCCACGCTTGCCCGCCGATTTTTCCAGGAAGCGGTAGCACTCAAACCAGAAGACGCACGCTTCCTCGGATTTTTAGGTAGCGCGACGCTGGCAGAAGGATCTATCCATAAAAATGAAAAAGAGATACGCGAGGGTTATTACACCTTACGTCACAGCATTGACGCCTGGCCTGAATTCAATTTATTTACAGCCGGTTATGTCCTCAGCCGGACGCCTGCTGACTCGCCTCAATTTAAAGAGGGATTAGATTGGCAATGGAAAAATGCCGACCTCTGTGCCGGTGAAACAGTGGACAGAAATAATCCTTTATTCAAAAAATATATGGCGCTGGAAACTACGACCGGCAATAAACGCGTCTGCTGGAACTCATGGATTGCGCCCCATAACTTTGAGGGATTTTTTATGAATATGGGGGACATGCTAGTCAAAGCAGGAAACTGGCAAACCGCGAAGCAAGTCTATGCCAACGCCCGCTTATCAACGACCTATTCAAGCTGGACATATAAAGATGAATTAGAAAGCCGGATTAAGAACGCAGAAGAAAATGGCGAGAAATTTAGACGCCTTGATACGGTGGTTCAAAGCGGTCAAAAAATGATGATTAGTAGCAGCCATGCTTGTATGGCTTGCCATAAGAATTAGTGGATGTCGTAAGCATAGACTTACTGGGTTTGCTAAAGCTTAGAAAAATTGACCAAACAAAACG
The DNA here is from genome assembly GCF_040544445.1 of Undibacterium sp. GrIS 1.8. Classification (NCBI taxonomy): domain Bacteria; kingdom Pseudomonadati; phylum Pseudomonadota; class Betaproteobacteria; order Burkholderiales; family Oxalobacteraceae; genus Undibacterium; species Undibacterium sp. GrIS 1.8. Next base: position 16,908 of record NZ_JBEONQ010000004.1, read on the forward strand.
AATAACAACGGAAGATTAGTTTGTTTATAACGCCCATTTTCTTAGGATAGTGCAAGTATTTTTGTAAGGCAATTTTTTAAAAGACACACTGTCATCACCTATACTAAATAAACAGAAATATAGCGGAACATTCAAGTTGGTTTGAATCCCGTCCGCTTGATTCCCTGATGTGAGATACTTGGTTTTATATTAATTTTTTAGATATTTAATATGTTTAATCGTAATAAATACCCGCCTCTTAAAATGCCTGCGACACATGCGGAGATTGTTTCGCATTACATTAAGCATCGTCGGCCTGATTTTGCATGTGAGCTACGGTATTTCGCGGAACCGATAAAATTTTCGGAAGCTTTGCTGAGAGCTATAAATGCTGAACATGAAGGTACGCGTTTTTCGCATCAATGTCGGCTTGGAAAAAATGTTATTCCTGATACACGATCAAGTCTTATTTCAAAACAAGCCCAATTGAAAAAAGTTACTTCGTTCGCCGAGCTGTACGAGGTTATCAATTCTTCAATGGAGAATATTTCTGGCGCAGGATCACTCTATGCATATGACACAGCCTTGCGTCTTGGTACATTCATGAAGCTACCTCCTGAACAAGTATTTTTACAAGCTGGTACTCTTGAGGGCGCGAAGAAACTGCTCCCATCAATTCGTGCACGTTCCGTTGACCTTCTTCTTTTTCCACGAGTATTTCATTGCCTCGCACCCGCCGAGATGGAACACCTTCTTTGCTCTTATCGGGATCATTTGTAGTTTAAGTAGTTACAATGCCATTTTATTAAGTTGATCTGTGAAAAAATGAACTTTGTTTCGTTAACATAAATTACCCATCCAACTCCGTCGCTCGCACCCCACTCAATGCGACATCAACACAGGCAAAGTCATCGTTGCCAAAACTGTCTTAGTCGCTCCACCCAGTAAAATTTCGCGGAAGCGTGAATGTCCGTAGCCTCCCATTACTAGTAAATCTGATCCTGTATCTGCGGCTTGTGACAGCAGTGCATTGCCTATGTCAGTCGGGACCTCGTACTTGGATACGTTGACCTTAACGCCGTGTCTGGCGACATAGAGTGCAATGTCGGCACCTGGTTGTTCACCGTGTCTGGCGCCGTCGCGCTCAGGATTAAAGACGACGATTTCTGCGATCTTTGCCCGGCTTAATAATGGTATTGCGGCGGTGACTGCGCGTGCTGCTTGTGTGCTTGCATCCCAGGCGATGATTGCCCGCTGGCCGACTGTTTTAAAGTGACCGGTATAGGGCACGATTAACACGGGGCGGCCGCAATTTAATAAGACCGATTCAGGGAAGTCTGGCATCACGGTGGGTGAGGGCGCGGATAAATCGGTTTGTCCGATAATTACCAGGTCGCAGTAGCGGGCTTGCATATTGATGCCAGTCGCGGCTTCGTCGTCTATGACCAGTGTTTCGTAAGATGTATATCCTAAACTCTTTACGATACTTTCAAATTCATGCAGCGCTACGCGGGCGTTATCGCGTAATAAATCCAGATTAATCACCATACCCGGATCGATGAATAGTGGCGAGCTGTTGGCGTAGATCCAGCGTGAGATACCTGTCATCGCGACACCGACCAAGTGAGCATTCTCTTGTATGGCAATGTTGGTGGCGATGCGAATACGCTCTGCTGCGTTTCTGGATTGATCTACATGGACCAGAATAGTTTTATAGCTCATATTTTCCTCGCGTAATGACGATCATTTACATCAATGCCAGCATGATTGCTAGCTTCTATTCAGCGTAGAAGTGAATCACTGCATAGTCCAGTAATACTCGGTCGATAGGCGTCATAAATACAGAAATATTGATGCAGATCAAATGCTGAAATTTTGATGCGATATTCTTGATACAGATCAAATCTGATCGCAATCGCTTTTGCTACAGTGCGGGAATCTTGATTTTAGATTGGTGGGTATTCTCATGTTGCAAAGCGCATTTCCTCGCTTGCAGATTAAAGCGAAAAGCTTGCTGCCAATCGTGCAGGGTGGCATGGGGATTGGCGTCTCGGCGCACCGGCTGGCAGGGACTGTTGCCAGCCTCGGTGGCGTTGGTACGATCTCTAGTGTGGACTTGCGCAGGCATCATCCTGATCTGATGCAGCACACTGGTAAATGTCGTGATAAAGCAGCGATTGATGCTGTGAATCTGATTGCGCTGGACCGGGAAATTACACTGGCAAAACAACTCTCCAATAGCAATGGCATGGTGGCCGTGAATATTATGCGCGCAGTGTCGCAATACGCCGCTTATGTCAGGCAGGCATGCATCAGTGGTGCTGACGCGATCGTCGTTGGTGCTGGCTTACCGCTCGACTTGCCTGACCTGACTAGCGACTTTAGTAAGCTTGCGCTGATACCGATTTTGTCCGATGCGCGTGGCATTGCTGTCGTGCTTAAAAGATGGATGCGCAAAAATCGTCTGCCCGATGCCATCATTATAGAAAGCCCCCAATTTGCAGCCGGTCATTTAGGCGCAGCGCAATTACAAGATGTGAACAATTCCCATTATGGCTATGCGGTCGTATTGGAGCAGACTTTGGCCTTATTCAAAGACTTGCAATTGGAAAGTGAACATATTCCATTAATCGTTGCTGGCGGGATTAATAGTCACCAAAAAATGGTGAGCATGATGGGCTTGGGAGCCAATGCGGTACAGCTCGGCACGCCATTTGCGGTGACGAAGGAGGGCGATGCGCATCCGTTTTTTAAAAAAGTATTAGCGGACGCAAGGCCAGAAGATATCGTGACGTTTATGAGCGTAGCGGGCTTGCCAGCGAGAGCAGTCCGTACACCTTGGCTGGCAAATTATCTGGAAAAAGAAAGCAAGTTGCAAGACAAGGCGGGGCAGAAGGAATGCACGGTCGGTTTCGATTGTTTGCAACAATGTGGATTGCGCGATGGAATTGCGAAGTCAGGTCAGTTTTGCATCGATACGCAACTAGCGTTTGCATTACAGGGTGATGTCGGGCGGGGATTATTTTTCAGGGGATCCGAGGCATTACCGTTTGGTAGTGCGATTCGCTCTGTTAAAGACTTGATGAATCTGATTTTGAACGGTAATCCGTCGGCGGAATTAATGGTTTAAGAAATTCTAAAACTATGCAGGTCATTTCTGCGAGTCTTTAGCGGGAATCCAGAGGCGTTCATAAATCAATCAACGCACCTGGATTCTTGCCGATGAAAGATTACAGACTTAGTTCCAGCACCTTGCGGCTAATATCCAAAGTCACATCCCGTTTTTCACCTAGCGCTACCATCTTATGTGTTTCTAACGCAGCCAGAATCGGTGCAATGTTCTCATCTTTCAGTGCGTAATCGCCAAGACGTGTCTTGACACCCATTTGCTCAAAGAAGTCTTGCGTGCGGCTGATGGCAGCATCGATACGGCTGTCTTCGCTGCCTTCACGCAGATCCCAGACGCGCTCAGCGTATTGCAGCAGTTTTGCCCGTTTGGCTTCTTTACGAATACGCAGCATGCTAGGCAATACGATTGCTAATGTCTGTGCATGGTCGAGGCCGTGCAGCGCTGTGAGTTCGTGGCCGATCATGTGCGTTGCCCAGTCTTGCGGCACACCGGTAGCGATTACGCCATTCAAGGCCATAGTGGCACACCACATCAGATTGGCGCGGACATCGTAGTCTTCTGGGTTGACCAGTGCTTTTGGTCCTTCTTCGATCAGCGTTTTTAAAATCCCTTCGGCGAAGCGATCCTGGACTGGTGAATTGACTGGGTAAGTCATGTACTGTTCCATCACATGCACATAGGCATCGACTGCGCCATTACCAACCTGGCGGATCGGCAAGGTAAAGGTTTTAGTCGGATCGAGGACAGAAAATTTTGGGAAGCAATGACGGCTGGAGAAGGCCATTTTGGCTTTGATTGATTTGCGGGTGACGACTGAGCCGCTGTTCATTTCTGACCCGGTAGCGGGTAATGTCAGTACACTACCGAAAGGCAGGGCTTGCGTTATATTGCTGCCGCGCTTTTCTAAAATTGCCCAAGGATCATCGCCTTCAAATAAAGCGGCCGCTGCGACAAATTTAGTGCCGTCAATCACAGAGCCACCGCCAACAGCGAGTAGAAAATCAATACCGTTTTTCTTGACCGACTCGACTGCTTGCATCAAGGTTTCATAGCTAGGATTTGGCTCGATGCCGCTGAATTCTGTCACGCTGCGGTTGCCTAGCGCTGTCATGACTTCATCAAAAACGCCATTTTGTTTGATGCTGCCACCACCGTATAAGACTAAGACTTTGGCATTGGAGGGAATGACTTTATCTAAGTCGGCAATACGGCCTTTGCCGAACAGAATTTGAGTAGGGTTATAAAAATCAAAATTTAACATGTGCTGCTCCTGGTGAGGGTTGCTCAAACGCTCGATCCCGATCTGGCGAGCGCGGTTTGAAAAGCGAGTGGGCACTATCCTAGCGCATATTCTGATTTTGTGATCGACCGTACTTTTTTATTGCCCGAGGAACAGGAATACGCTGGGCTTTTTATGGAAGTCGGGCGCTTTGTTTGCTTGTATTTTTGCTTTCCATTCTGCTGCGCTGGTGGTGATGATGCTTTCGCTAGTCAGGCTGAGATCGGTTGCGACGCAAATTAAGCTGTTTGGGTTGCAGGTCGTCGCCAGCGCTTCTAGCATCGCGGCGTTGCGATAAGGCGTTTCAATCAGTAATTGTGTTTGTTTTTCTTTGCGTGAGCGATCTTCCAGCTCTTTAATCCGCTTGGCACGTTGCGCCGCGTCGGTCGGTAAATAACCGTGGAAAGCAAAGCTTTGTCCATTTAAGCCGCTAGCCATCAAAGCCATCAGCAAAGACGATGGACCAACGAGTGGACGCACAGTGATGCCGCGCTGGTGCGCCAGTCGTACCAGATTAGCACCGGGATCAGCCACCGCCGGGACGCCTGCTTCTGAAATTAAGCCGACGTCGTGGCCTTGCAATAGCGGCGTTAATAAGCCTTCTAATGCTTGCGCTGGCGTATTGACGTTGAGTTCGCTCATCTGGATTTCTTGCACTGGTTTGCTCAGCGCATGATGCTGGCTGAGTAATTTGAGATAGGTGCGCGTAGTTTTGGCGTTCTCCACCACAAAATGCGATAAGCCAGCGGTCATTTGCTGAACGGTGTCGGGGATGATGCTTTGCAGCAGGCTTGCTTGCTGATCTTCTGCACAGCCTAACGTATTGGGAATCAAGTAAAGTGTGCCGGTCATATTGTAATTTTAATGATGATACTGGGTTGGGTATGAGTGTTTTATGGTTGGTTGTCCAGGGAAAGTCTGGACATTAGGCATATTGATGGGGATACTCCCCTTTTTTTGATTTTTCTTGCGTACGTTAATCTTGCGTTTGCTCGTGTCTGCTAACTTCTCTGCTAACTTCTCTGCTAACTTGTTAGCTAACTTAGTTGAAAAATCTCACGCCTGCGTTACGTAGCATACTGGTGAGTGCAATGAGTGGTAATCCGGTTAACGCCGTCGGGTCGCTATTGTCAATGCGTTCAATAATCGCAATCCCTAGCCCTTCATTTTTGGCGCTGCCTGCGCAATCATAGGGTTGCTCTATGCGCAGATAAGCGTCTAGTTCGGCGTCATCCAACTGGCGGAACTGCACTTTGGTTTGCACATTCTCAATTTGCAGCGCGAATTTCTCGCCAGTCATTTTACGATTATCCAGCAAGCACAAGGCTGTATGGAATATCACATTACGTCCGCGCATTTTTTGTAATTGTTTTAACGCGTTTTCATGATTGCCGGGTTTGCCAATTTGCTCGCCATCTAGCGTCGCGACCTGATCTGAGCCTATAATCAGCGCCCCTGTTGCTCCAGCATTCCCAGTATTATTGGCATCGCCAACAAACAACCTGCTAATTGACTCTGCTTTTTGTTGCGCTAGGCGCATTGCCGTTTGTTCTGGTGATTCTCCTGCAACCGCTTGCTCGTTAATCTCTGGTGCGACGGCTTCAAAAGGTAATTGCAATCGACTTAATAACTCACGCCGATAAGCGGAACTGGATGCAAGAATCAAGCGAGGGGAGGGATAAAAAGTCGGTTTGCTGGCGGACATGTTTGATGAAATTGACAAGAAAATCAGAACTCAGTCAAAGATTGGCACTTCAATTGGAACTTAATCCGTACCTAAAGCACAATAATTGCGCCTAAGCTTTGACTTGGTAGAGGGAATCCTGTTATTATCGCAGGTTTTCTGGGTTCAAATAATCCTATGCAAGCATTTGTGATTGACGCTTTCTCGTTTTGCCAGCTTAACGAGCACCGTGAAGGCAGTGTATTAATTGCAGATTTACCTCGGCTTTCCGAGGAAATCGCCAACAACCAAGGTTCGTTGCAATGGTCTTTGGATGGCGGCAAGGATAAAATCGGCCACCCGCAGCTGACTCTGTCAGTTCGTGGAGAAATGCAAGTCATGTGTCAGCGTTGTTTGACACCATTTGCGTTTAAGCTAGATTCAGAATCAGTATTAATTCTCGCCAAAGATGAAGATAAAGCCGATGAAATAGAAGCTTTATTAAACAATGACGAGGTTGATGTAGTAGTAGGCAGCAAAACATTAGATGTCATGGATTTGATTGAAGATGAGGCGCTGTTAGAAATACCCCAATCGCCCAAACATGCAGTATGCCCGGATGTATCCTTGGATTCTCCAGTGGCAGCGAGTGTTGCAGAAGTTGCGGCAGACGCGAGTAAAAAAGCATCGCCATTCGCTGTGCTGAAGAAGATAAATGGGCGTACCTAGTGGCATTATTCTGAAAAAACACTCAGGTCGAAGTATTGTTAGGGATTCTTGTTTGTTATTAAATCGTACAAGCAAGTGTGTTAAATTTTAGAAACATTTTTTGAAGTATTAGGAGTTATCATGGCCGTTCAGCAAAACAAAAAATCACCATCCAAGCGCGGTATGCACCGTTCACACGATTTCCTGGTTGCTCCGCAATTGGGTATCGAGCCAACAACTGGCGAAACGCATCTGCGTCACCACATCAGCCCAAATGGCTTTTACCGTGGTCGTAAAGTATTGAAAACTAAGAACGACGAGTAATCGTTTTCTTGGGTAAAAAAAGCGGCGTTACAAGTCCTGCACTTGGCGCCGCTTTTTTTACATTCTTATTCAGGACTTACGCAAAATTGTCTCGGCAAGACGTGGTGACGAGGGCAGTGCTTTTATGATGGCTGGGAATTGCAATGCGCTCAGGGCGGTTTTTGCGTAAGTCCTGTTTTTAAAAGCATGTCCGATTCGCCATGTGAGAATAAATTAAATCAGTTGAATTGATGTAATTTTATAAATTTTTTGTTGAGATAGTGCGTGAAATAGTGCGACTTGACCACCTCAATCTTGATAAGATAGCGACCTCGGAATGAAGTTTAGTATCACTACATGACAATAAAAATTTCCATTGACTGCATGGGCGGAGATCACGGCCCGGTAGTTACAGTCGCAGCAGCAGTATCTTTCGCTAATCGTGAACCAGATGCTGAATTTATTCTAGTCGGGCTTGAATCACATATTCAGGCGGAACTGAAAAAAAATCGCGCGCTCAATCATCCTCGTATCTCCATCGTTAACGCTACTGAAGTAGTGACGATGGATGATCCTATTGAAATTGCCTTGCGTCGTAAAAAAGACTCTTCCATGCGGGTCGCATTGAATCAGGTTAAGGACGGGCATGCGCAGGCCTGTGTTTCCGCAGGGAATACTGGCGCACTGATGGCAGTTTCGCGCTACGTGCTGAAAACCATGCAGGGTGTGGATCGACCGGCAATTTGCAGTATGCTGCCGAATCAAAAAAACAAACCAACTTACATGCTAGATCTTGGTGCTAACGTCGATTGTGAACCTCTACATTTGCATCAATTTGCGATCATGGGCTCTGCTTTGGTATCAGCCCTAGAAGGTAAAAGTAAGCCTACTATCGGTTTGCTGAATGTCGGTGAAGAGGACATCAAAGGTAATGATGTCGTTAAAAAAACCGCACAATTGCTACGCGCTGATCACGAAAGAGGTTTGCTGAATTTTTATGGCAATGTAGAGGGTAATGACATTTTTAAGGGTACAACTGACATTGTTGTATGTGACGGATTTGTCGGTAACGTCACCCTTAAGGCAGCGGAAGGTATGGGGCGTTTTGTTAAGACCACTTTGACCGACGCCTTTAAAAGCAGCCCGCTCAACATGTTGGGTGCCTTGATTGCCCGCAGTGCGCTGAAGTCGATTTCTCGCACGATGAACCCGTCAAATTATAATGGCGGTAGCCTATTAGGGCTTCGCGGTCTGGTGTTCAAGAGTCATGGTAGTGCAGATAAATATAGCTACGAATGGGCAATTCAGCGTGCGTTCGATGCTGCTAAAAATGATGTATTGTCGCGTATCTCGACATCAATGGCAGAGCTGATGCCTGCTGTAGAATCGATATCTCCCGAAATCAATGAACCTTTGGTACAGAAAACGGCATGACTTTTTTCAGTAAAATTATCGGCACCGGCAGCTATCTGCCACCCAACAAAGTAAGTAATCAGCAGCTGACCGAGCAGTTAGCTTTAACCGGGATAGAGACCTCAGACGAGTGGATATTTTCGCGTAGCGGAATCTCGGCGCGCCACTACGCAACGGCTGATGTCAACTCCAGTGACTTGGCGGTTGAAGCATCTAAGCGAGCTTTGGATGCAGCCAAGATGCAAGCTAATGATATTGATTTGATTATTCTGGCTACATCAACACCTGATTTTCTAGGTGGCTTTCCAAGTACCGCTTGTGTTTTGCAACATAAATTGGGTATCACTAACGGTGCCGCCGCTGTCGACGTGCAAGCCGTATGTAGTGGCTTTATGTATGCGTTGGCCATGGCCGACAGCATGATTAAATCCGGTGCGCACAAAAACGTCTTGGTAGTCGGTGCCGAAGTATTTTCGCGTATTTTAAATTTTCAAGATCGTACTACTTGCGTGCTATTTGGTGATGGTGCTGGTGCAGTTGTTTTATCTCGTTCATCTGAGCCTGGTGTATTGGCTACCAAGTTACATGCAGATGGTAGCTATGCCAATATTTTGTGCGTGCCAGGTAGCGTTAATTCAGGTGCAATTACAGGTAATGCTTTCTTGTATATGGATGGTCAGGCTGTCTTCAAATTAGCGGTCTCTTTGTTAGAGAAAGTTGCTCACGAAGCGCTGGAGATCGCTGGTTTAGACGTAGCTCAAATTGACTGGCTGGTTCCACATCAGGCAAATATTCGCATCATGCAAAGTACGGCAAAAAAAATGCGTATGTCGATGGATAAAGTTGTAGTGACTGTTGCTCAGCACGGCAATACATCTGCGGCTTCAATTCCATTGGCGCTTGATGTGGCAGTCCGGGATGGTCGCATTAAGCCGGGTCAAACAGTAATGCTGGAAGGCGTGGGCGGTGGCTTTACTTGGGGTGCTGCTATTATAAAAATGTAGCTCATGACTTGGTCAAGAATCTAAGCTTAAAACGTAATTCAAGAATATATTCAAGAAGTAAATATTTAAAATAAATACAGAGACTTTTTAAAATCTATGACTCAATTTGCATTTGTTTTTCCAGGGCAGGGTTCGCAAGCCATTGGTATGTTAAACGGCTTTGCCGATAATCATATTGTGCAGCAAACAATTACTGAAGCGTCGGATGCATTGCAGTTCGATCTGGGTAAATTGATTGCCGATGGGCCAAAAGAATTACTTGATTTAACGACCAATACTCAGCCTGTGATGCTGACAGCAGCGGTAGCTTGTTATCGCGCCTGGATTGCGGCTGGTGGTGCCATGCCTGAGTTGGTCGCGGGACATAGCTTGGGTGAGTATTCCGCTTTAGTCGCTTCCGGCGTGATCGCGTTTAAAGACGCTGTGCCATTGGTGAGATTCCGTGCGCAGGCAATGCAAGACGCTGTGCCTGTTGGTCATGGCGGTATGGCCGCTATTTTGGGGTTATCAGACGAAGATGTAATCGCGGCTTGCGCCGAAGCGATCATAGGTCACGCAGATGAAGTGGTCGAGGCGGTGAATTTTAATGCTCCGGCACAAGTTGTTATCGCAGGTAGTAAGGCTGCGGTTGACCGTGCTTGTGAGATTGCAAAGGCAAAAGGTGCAAAGCGCGCCTTGCCTTTAGCTGTTTCAGCACCATTTCATTCTTCATTGTTGAGACCTGCATCTGATAAGTTGCGGGATTACATAGCAGGTTTGAATTTTTCTGCGCCGGTAATTCCTCTGATAAATAATGTCGATGTGGCGATTATTAATGACGTTGCTGCAATCAAAGATGCGCTGGTGCGTCAGGCGGCAAATCCTGTGCGCTGGGTCGAAACAGTGCAAAAAATTGGCTCTAGTGGAGTAACGCATGTAATTGAATGCGGTCCAGGTAAAGTATTGACTGGTTTGACCAAGCGCATTAATAGTGAGCTGATTGGTGATGCAATCTTTGATCAGGCGTCGCTGGAAAAAGTGATGGAAATTCTAAAATGACACAACAATTAGTAAATCAGGTTGCACTTGTTACTGGTGCATCTCGGGGTATTGGTAAAGCCATAGCCATTGCTTTAGCTACAGCTGGTGCACGCGTGATTGGCACTGCCACATCTGAATCTGGCGCTGCCGCGATTTCAGAATATCTTGCTGAAGTCGGGCCGGACGCAGGCAAGGGCGTCGCTCTCAACGTCAATGATGTCGCGCGTTGTACTTCACTCGTAGATGAAATTCAAAAAGAATTTGGCGGCTTGTCTATCTTGGTTAACAACGCTGGCATTACGCAAGATCAATTAGCGATGCGTATGAAAGAGGAGGAGTGGGATAGTGTTATCTCGACTAATCTAAGTTCCGTCGGGCGTCTTTCACGCGCCGTATTGCGCGGTATGATGAAGGCAAAACACGGGCGTATCATCAATATCACCTCAGTCGTCGGTTCTGCTGGCAATCCTGGGCAAATGAACTACGCAGCCGCAAAAGCTGGTGTTGCCGGCATGAGTCGTGCGCTGGCGCGTGAAATTGGTAGCCGTAACATTACAGTTAATTGTATAGCGCCTGGTTTTATTGACACAGACATGACCAAATCGTTGACAGACGATCAAAAAGCGGCAATTCTGCAGCAAATTCCATTGGCTAGATTAGGTCAGCCGGAAGATATTGCAGCCGCAACTCTTTTTCTCGCATCACCTGCAGCGGGTTATATTACTGGAACAACGCTGCATGTTAATGGTGGGATGTATTTAAGTTAATTTCGATTAATTTAGTTTTATTGGTATTTATCGGGTTAATCGCTGCAAATAAGCGGAGATATGCCTGTAAAATGCTTACTTGCTTTTTTTGCGCGCAAACCTGCTAAAATGCGCGCACTTTCTGAAACCACTAATGGAGAATCACATGTCAGATATCGAACAACGCGTTAAGAAAATCGTCGCTGAACAATTGGGCGTCGCTGAAGCAGACATCAAAATCGAATCTTCCTTTGTGGATGATCTGGGTGCTGATTCCCTTGATACAGTTGAATTAGTCATGGCTCTTGAAGATGAGTTCGAAATGGAAATTCCTGACGAACAAGCTGAAAAAATCACTACTGTGCAACAAGCAATCGACTACGCTACTGCGCACGTTAAAGCTTAATATTGGCTTTAAGCCTGTTGAGTTTTAATGTAATCGTCTGCGGTCATCGCTGTATTGCCGCAACGAAATCCAAGCATAACCAGTTTTCAAGTCCAGGAGAAGCGCTTGAGCCGTACGCTTAAACGTCGTGTCGTGGTCACCGGTCTCGGTTGCGTTTCCCCAGTTGGCAATACTATTGCCGATGCATGGGGTGGCGTAACTGCAGGCAAATCCGGTATTGCCACTATTACCAAATTTGATGCAACACCTTTCTCTACGCATTTTGCGGGAGAGGTTAAAGGCTTCAATATCGAGGAATATATCCCCGCTAAAGAAGCTCGCAATATGGATACGTTTATCCATTACGGTGTGGCTGCTGGAATGCAGGCTTTCCGTGATAGTGGTCTTAACGTCACTGAAGAAAATGCTGAGCGTATCGGCGTAATCGTTGGTTCTGGGATTGGTGGTTTGCCACTGATTGAAGAAACTAAAGATATTTTGACTGAGCGTGGCCCACGTCGTATCAGTCCGTTCTTCGTTCCTGCCTCAATCATTAATATGATTTCTGGTCACTTATCGATTAAGTTTGGCTTAAAAGGGCCAAATCTGGCGATTGTTACTGCTTGTACCACCGGCTTACATTGTATTGGTTCTGCCGCTCGTATGATCGAGTACGGTGATGCTGACGTCATGATTGCTGGGGGTGCGGAATCTACTATTTCTCCACTGGGTTTAGGCGGCTTTGCTTCTGCTCGCGCACTCTCTTCACGTAATGATGACCCAGCTACTGCATCCCGTCCATGGGATAAGGATAGAGATGGTTTTGTCTTAGGTGAAGGTGCCGGTGTCATGGTGCTGGAAGAATACGAACACGCCAAAGCACGCGGAGCCAAAATTTATGCAGAAGTGCTAGGTTTTGGTATGAGTGGAGATGCGTATCACATCACATCGCCATCAATGGATGGGCCTCGTCGCAGTATGGTCAATGCAATGAAAAATGCAGAAATCAATCCTGATCAAATTAATTACCTAAATGCACACGGTACGTCCACGTCTTTAGGTGATAAGAATGAAACAGATGCGATCAAAGCAACCTTCGGTGATTATGCTTTTAAAATAACTGTCAATTCGACCAAATCGATGACCGGACATTTATTAGGCGGCGCTGGTGGTTTGGAATCTGTATTTACCGTTTTGGCGCTGCATCATCAAATTTCACCACCAACAATTAATATTTTTAATCAAGATCCAGAATGCGATCTCGATTACTGCGCTAATACGGCTAGAGAAATGAACATCAATTTTGCGATGAAAAACTCTTTTGGCTTTGGTGGTACAAACGGCACATTAATTTTTGGTAAAGTTTAAATTACTATTTTTGTAATTGATTTGCAAATCTAATTTGCCAGTTTAAATGAAATAATTCGGCACTTCAGTTCTTAGGAACGAAGTGCCGCTTTCTTTTGGTGACTCATGTCGATAAGCCTGTCTGCCACTATTGCACCATCACGCTGCCTATTATTAGCGACCGCCTGTATGTGTGTTCTGGTAACTGGTATCGTTGTGTGCAGTGTATGGTCGTTTGGGTGGCAACTAAGTTGGCATTTATTTTTTCGGTTGTTATTAATATTCGTAAGTCTAGTATTAATAGCTTATCGATTTATGGCATTTTTAAATAATCGTTTGTCAGTAAAAATAGATATTACCGCTTCTGGCAGAATTATCTTGCGACGCTTTATAAAACAATCCGACGCATGGCAGTCATATGTAGTTACCATGACTGACGCTACTACTTTATGGTCGCATTTGTTACTGCTACATTTGCAGTCGCAAGATGATCAGGGACGGCGCATACATATTGTTCCCATTTTGCCTGACTGCGTTGATGCGCGCACCTGGCGTAAATTATCCGTAGCGTTGCGCTGGATTGCTATTCATCAGCAGGCGCAGAAAAATACAGCAGCACAACCTGGGAACTTTTAACCGGTGTATGTGATCTACACAGCATATCGCGTTTAAATTCTCCCGAAAATAGGAAACAGTGAGTGACGACAGAGCGCGAGATTGATCAACTACTTGTTGAGCGCGTCCAGCGTGGTGACAAAAAAGCATTTGAGCTATTGGTTTCTAAATATCAAAGGAAACTCATGCGGCTTGTGTCTCGTCTCGTCCATGATCAGGCAGAAGCTGAAGACGTGGTGCAAGAATCTTTTATTAAAGCTTACCGCGCGATGGGGAATTTTCGTGGAGATGCCGCTTTCTATACTTGGTTGTACAGAATCGGTGTGAATACTGCTAAAAATTATCTGGTGACGCAAGGACGGCGTGCACCCACTTCGACAGATGCTGATATCGAAGAGGCAGAAACTTTTGTCGACGCGGACGGACTAAGGGATATCAATACACCAGAGTCTTTGTTGGCCAGTAAGCAGATCGCAGATACTGTGAATAATGCAATGCTTGCCCTGCCAGAAGAATTGCGTAGTGCGATTACTTTGCGTGAAATTGAAGGTTTGAGTTATGACGAAATTGCAGAAGTCATGTTGTGCCCGATTGGCACCGTGAGGAGCCGCATTTTTCGGGCAAGGGAGGCGATCGCTGAGAAGTTGCGTCCCATGCTGGGGACAACTCTGGATCAGCGATGGTGAAGCCAGACTGAGGCAGCGTCGAACACTTACAAGATAGACTGACAAAGCAGATTTGAATATATTAAGTAGTAAAAATTGCGGATAAGATCATGAAGACAGATACCACTAAACAAGAACGCATTTCAGCTTTGCTCGATAATCAGCTAACTGATGCACAACTCGATATGGCGCTTGCCAGCCTGAGTGCTGCAGATCACGCGGAATCGAAAGAAGCATGGGAAATTTATCATCAAATTGGTGATGTATTGCGCTCCGATGATTTGTCGTTTAACTTAAGTGCTGATTTTTCTTCAAAAATGAAAGCGCTGCTAGACGCTGAACCTGTCGTCCTCGCGCCACAACGCTTGCTAAGTCAAGCAAGTTCGACTCCAGCAGAGCCAACGCTGAGCTTCACCAATCGCTCGCGTTTTTCTCGCTACATGACAATGTCGGGTGTTGCTGCAGCTGTGTTGCTTGCGTTTGTATTAGTGCCGCAAATACCATCCAATTCAGGTGGCGATAACTTGCAAGCTAATCTCAACACTCAAGCCAATGTCGCCCAGATAAATACGCCATCTAATACGCCAAGCTCAGCGTCACAAAATTCATCTCTGACAAATGGAGATTTAGTACAGCTGGTTTCTAATACCACCGCACCGGAAGTAAAAGCTAAATTATCCGATCAGATAGAAATGTTGCGTGATCCTCGGCTGGATAGTTATTTACAGGCGCATCAGAAATTTTCTCCGTCTATAGAAAATGGTACGCAGTACGCAACCCGTGCTAACGTCCCTTATTCCAGTTCTGCAGCTCCCGCTTCTTTAGTATCGGAAAAATAGACACTATGCTGTTGCCGCGTTCAAGTTTTCCTTTATTTTTGCTGATTGCAGGTATTGCTGCGAGTCCTTTGCTGTATGCGCAAAGTCAGGAAGCGCAGGACATACCAAGCCTGCTGCGTAAGATGCAAAGTTCAGCGCAAAAGCTCAATTACTCCGGTACCTTCGTATATCAGCAAGCGAATCAAATGCGCACCTCGCGCATTACGCATTTGTTGGAAGCCAATAACGAGCTAGAAAAACTAGAAATTCTGGATGGCAAGCCAAGAGAATACGTTAGACATAATGACGAGGTAACTTGTTATCTGCCTGAAAGTAAAACCATACAGGTTGAAAAACAAGTTACCCAAGAAGTATTCCCTTCTTTGCTCACCAGCAATGCACAATCCTTGCCAGAATCGTACTCGATTAAAAAAGCCGAACTTAGTCGCGTCGCAGGCTCCCAATGTCAGGTATTGAGCTTCGAGCCTAAAGATATTTATCGCTATGGCTATCGCTTGTGCATGGATCAGACCTCAGGTTTGTTATTACGTGCACAAACCGTTAATGCAAAAAATGAAGTGATAGAGCAAATTGCCTTCACCCAGCTTTACTTGGGTGATATCGATAAGAGCCGCGTTAAGCCAAGTTTTCAAAATACGGCACAATGGCATGTTGAAAACCTCACAGTACAGCCTAATATCAATTCTGGTTGGGTAGTGATGGCTTTACCCGCAGGATTTAAGAAAAACCGTGAGATGAAGCGCTTGATTCCTGTGTCAATTGCATCAAATGGTTCAACTACGGCAGCGGCATCCGCAGCTAGTCAGCCTAAACCTCATGAAGTCATACAAATGATTTTTTCTGATGGCATTGCTGCGATTTCGGTCTTTATCGAGCCAGATACTCAAGGCCGGACTGAGGGTAGTTTGCAGCAAGGCGCGGTTACAATTATGGGTAAGCGTCATGGAGATTATTGGTTGACCGCTGTAGGCGAGGTACCATTTGCTGCAATTAAACAAGTCATAAACTCCATTGAATTTAAACCTAAGTGATGATGCCATGAAAATAACACCACGCTTTCCTGTCAAAAATTTTGTTTCCACCGTCATTTCCACTTTAACGATCAGTGCCTGTTTTGGCTTTATCGCCCCAACCGTGATGGGTGCGACATTGGCCGAGGCCGCACCAGCATCTGCAACAGCTCCCCTAGTTACTGGCTTACCTGATTTTACGGACTTGGTGGATAAAACCAGTCCTGCCGTAGTGAATATCCGCACCACAGAAAAAGTCCAGCAAGGGCAAATGGAAATGGGCGGAGATGACGAGCAGATGCAAGAGTTTTTCCGTCGCTTCTTCGGTATGCCAATTCCCAAGCAGCAACCTGCACCAACACCAAAGGGTCGTAAAAAAGCACCTCAGCGGCAAGAAGAAGAAATTCCGCGCGGCGTAGGCTCCGGTTTTATCATCTCGCAAGACGGTTATGTTCTGACCAACACCCACGTAGTTGAAGGCGCTTCAGAAGTCTACGTTAAACTCACCGACAAGCGCGAATTCAAAGCCAAAGTTATAGGCTCAGATCAACGTACTGACGTCGCCGTATTAAAAATCGAAGGCAGCAAGTTGCCACGTTTGTCGATTGGTGATTCAGACAAAATTAGAGCAGGCGAATGGGTACTGGCGATCGGTTCTCCGTTTGATCTGGACAACACAGTTACCGCCGGGATTATCTCTGCTAAAGCCCGTGATACAGGAGATTATCTGCCTTTGATCCAAACAGACGTTGCCGTCAATCCTGGCAATTCAGGCGGTCCGCTGATCAATATGCGTGGCGAAGTGATCGGTATCAACTCCCAGATTTATAGTCGCTCTGGCGGTTATATGGGTATTTCCTTCGCGATTCCGATCGATGAGGCGATGCGGGTCGCCGACCAGTTAAAATCAGGTGGCAAAGTCACACGCGGTCGTATCGGTGTATTGCTCGGCGAAATGTCTAAAGAGGTCGCAGAATCCATCGGTTTGTCCAAAGCCCAAGGTGCCTTAGTCAGCCAGGTCGAGCCAGGTGCGCCGGCAGACAAAGCAGGCGTCCAAGATGGCGACGTTATCCTTAAATTTAATGGCATCGCTATAGAAAAATCTAGCGATCTGCCACGTATTGTTGGCATGGTGAAGCCGGGTTCAAAAGCCACTATCTCCATTTGGCGTAAAGGTGCCGCACGTGAGTTATCCGTTGTGGTGGCGGAAGCAGAAGCTGATAATAAAGTCGCTGCGAAAACGGATAAAAAACCTAAGCGTGAACAAGCAACAAACGTCTTAGGTATTTTTGTCACCGACATGACCGACGCGCAAAAGAAAGAATTGCCAGGCGCCAGCGGTGTGGTTATCGATTCTGTTGAAGGCCCCGCAGCGCAAGCAGGTCTGCAGCAAGGTGACATCATCCTGACCTTGAATAATGTCGATGTCAAAGATGCTAAGCAGTTTGCTGCTATGGTCGCAAAACTTGATGCGAAAAAAGCTGCCGTCTTGTTAGTCCGCCGGGACAATATTTCTAAATTCATCCCGATTCGTCCTGCTGCTCAGTAATTTGATTTTACGTGCGTCACCACATTAACAAAAACTGCCCGCACTCGTGTGGGCAGTTTTTTTGTAAGTGCTTGAAAGACTTCTGTAGTAGTCGCTTAGACCGAATCTATCCACTTATAATGACGTCAGAATTGTTTGGCAGTTTTTCGCCAGTTACATAATGATTGGCTTGAATGCTGAAAATATACTCTAGGTAAGTATATTTTAATTGTCCAATAGATCATTGGACAATCTGGCATATTAATGAAAATAATCGGGGAGTATAGGTAATATTCCTCTCAGATCAAAGTAAAATGACCGAATTCACCCTTTATTCCCGCAGTTATTGCCATCTTTGCGACGACATGCTGGCGCAGTTGCAAGCGTTTTCCAACGACTTTAACTTCACCGTACATGTGC
Source organism: Undibacterium sp. GrIS 1.8 (assembly GCF_040544445.1). Taxonomy (NCBI): domain Bacteria; kingdom Pseudomonadati; phylum Pseudomonadota; class Betaproteobacteria; order Burkholderiales; family Oxalobacteraceae; genus Undibacterium; species Undibacterium sp. GrIS 1.8. The sequence goes on from NZ_JBEONQ010000004.1 coordinate 34,962, forward strand.
TGGATGTTGATGCCGACGATGCTTTGCTCGCTTTATATGATGAGTTAGTGCCAGTGCTTGTGGGTAAAAAAGTCAATGCGCCGGAGCAGCAGATTTGCCATTATTTTTTAGACCAAGCCAAATTGAAAGCATTTTTAGATGAGTAAAATCGACTCCACCTTCTCGCTGTTTGATTATGAAGGCGAATTAATTTGTGGTGTAGACGAAGCGGGGCGCGGTCCGTTAGCTGGTCCTGTGATGGCTGCGGCAGTGATCCTTAATCCTGCGCATCCGATTGCCGGTTTGCGCGATTCTAAGAAACTGAGTGAGGCCAGGCGCGACCAGTTAGCGATTGAGATTAAGCAATATGCGCTGGCCTGGTCTATTGCCGAATGTTCTGAGCAAGAAATTGATGAGCTTAATATTTTGCAGGCCACCATGCTGGCAATGCGCCGCGCAGTAGAGGGTTTAGCCATCCAGCCGACACTGGCACTGATTGACGGCAATCGTTGTCCTGTCATGTCGGTACGATCAGAGGCGATCGTCAAAGGCGATGACAAAGTACAAGCTATTTCAGCCGCCTCGATTTTGGCAAAAACGGCTCGTGACCACCGTCTGGCACAATTGCATTTGCAGTATCCGCAATACGCTTTGGATCAGCACAAAGGTTATCCTACCGCCTTACATTTGGCGTTATTGCGTGAACATGGCGTCTCGCCAATTCATAGAAAATCTTATGCGCCGGTAAGAGCGTTGTTAAGCTCTAGCTTCCAAAAGACTGACCCCAATTTCTGACTCAATGAAATCAATTACTTCCCGCGATAATCCGCTCTTTAAAGAACTGAAGCTGCTTGCCACCAGCTCGCAAGCGCGTCGTAAGTCTGGCCGTACTTTGCTGGATGGCGTGCATTTATGTCAGGCATATTGGCAGCATCTGGGCGCACCGCAAATCTGTATTATTTCTGAGGGCAGCGTCCATCACCCTGAGGTGGAATCAATACTCTCGCTGTGTAGCGAAAAGGCGCAATGTATTTGTTTGCCTGATGCTTTGTACAATGCGTTGAGTCAGGTCGAACACGGCATTGGTGTCATGTTTATCATCGCCACGCCTGATCCGGTATTCCCGGCACTGCTGCAAGAATCCTCAGTCTTGCTCGATAATTTACAAGATCCTGGCAACTTAGGATCGATCTTGCGCAGCGCCGCTGGCGCAGGCATTCGCAACGTATTTTGTAGTCCCGGTACCGCTTTTGCGTGGTCGCCTAAAGTGATGCGGGCTGGGATGGGCGCACATTTTTTGCTAAATATTTTTGAAAATGTTGATCTGCACAGTTTACTCAACAATACCCGCATACCGATTCTGGCAACCAGCTCGCATACGACACAGACGATTTATCAGGTAAATTTAAATCAGCCTGTCGCATGGCTATTCGGTCATGAAGGGCAGGGCGTAGCAGAGGATTTGATGGCGCTGGCAAGCCACACCGTTACTATCCCGCAGCGGGCAGAAATCGAGTCGCTGAATGTTGCTGCCAGTGCTGCAATTTGTTTTTTTGAGCAAGTCAGACAATCGCTGTAAATTGTAAGGTTACATAAAAAATAGAGCGCCAATTTCTCGCTCTATTTTTTTGATTTTTTGATCAAGACTACCTAACAGGCATCAAGGATGCAGCCGATACCAATAATGATAACAACGGCTAAACCCCAGTTTTTCATACACCCGGATGGCTGTTGCATTCGCCGCTACGACTTGCAGATAAGCATCGCTGGCACCGCCTGATTTACCCCATACCATGAGTTTGCTGCAAAGTTGTTGTGCCAACCCTCGCCCGCGAAAATCGGGATGCGTGACGACATCAAATAATCCCAACTGTGTGCCAGTGATCACACCAAGCCCGCAGCAGACTATCTGGCCGCCTTCTCGCAATACCGCAAAAGCGCATTGACCTTGGATCGCCTGCAGCATTCGCAGATGGATTTTTTATCCTATTGCCTCATAACCAGATAGTTCTTGGAAAGCGCTCAGCCACGGTTTTACCTCAATGAGGAAGCCCTGTTCATGAGCATCATCGCCCATATCGTTATTACGACTTTCAGCCAAATTGACTGTCATTACCAGCGACAAATCGGCAAACTGATAGCCTTGTTTTTCTAAGCTCTGGTCAACCTCGGGCGACGTACAAAATGACGCCAGGCGGAAAATAGGCGTTAGCTTGCGTGCGTGGAAAATCTCTTCGATGTGCTTGATCTGTGTTTCTGGCAAGCTTGTGATCCTGACTAAGGCATTCGCAGAATTGGCGCGCTTGGTATACCCCTCAGAAAAACGCAGCCGCCAGCCGTCAACATCTTGTTGCTCCAGCGCAGGCCATGCGGCAAACGCCGCTTGTTCTATCGTATGCATAAAAATATCTGTTTTTGGTTTTCTCAGCAGAAAATCAGCTACAGGTTTTCCTTTAATGATTTTTATACTGCCGGTGGGTATATATTAAGCGTCCATATAATCATTGGATACTGTGGCATATTTATTAAAAATAACGGGGAGTATATTGATTTGTACCGGAATTTTTTGGTATTAAACATACGAGTTAGCTTGAAAATGAGTGCGTAACACAGAGGTACAAAGAACGCAAAGGTGATTTACTCTCTGCGTTTTTTGCTTCTACTCAGCGCCATGCCTACTTGACTTCAAGCTACTTAGTAAATCCTCACATCCGATTTAATCTCTTGCAAAATTGTGGTGGAGATTTCTTCGATTGACTTGGTGGTGGATGATAACCAGCGTATGCCTTCACGCTTCATCATCGCTTCTGCTTCGTTGACTTCATAGCGACAATTTTCTAAAGACGCATATTTGCTACCAGGGCGGCGCTCGTTGCGGATCTCGGATAAGCGCTCCGGCGCGATGCTCAAGCCAAAAATTTTTGCCTTATACGGCGGCAGGTTAGACGGTAATTTGCCACGCTCAAAATCATCCGGTATTAAAGGATAATTCGCTGCTTTAATCCCGTATTGCATTGCCAGGTATAAGCTGGTCGGAGTTTTGCCCGAGCGCGATACGCCGACCAGAATGACATCGGCTGCCGACAGATTTTTATGCGATTGACCGTCGTCATGCGCTAATGAAAAGTTGATTGCCTCGATACGGTTTTTATATTCTTCCGAATCGGTCATGTTGTGGCTGCGACCGATGGTGTGGCTGGATTTCACGCCCAGCTCGTGCTCCAGTGGCGCGACAAAGGTTTGGATCAAATCCATATGCATGCCTTTGGATTTAAATACCACTTCGGCCAGATCAGTTTTAACCAAGGTAGAAAAAATAATAGGGCGATTGCCGTCAACAGCCAAAGCCTCATTAATTTTGCGCGCCGCGTCATGCGCTTTGTCTAAGGTGTCGATGAAAGGTAATCGAACTTGCTTAAACTTTAAGTCAAATTGGGTTAAAACTGAATGACCAAAAGTTTCGGCAGTAATACCCGTACCATCCGATACAAAAAATACGGTCCGGTTAGCGGGTGGGATGGGCGGTTGTAGTGGATCAGGCATGGAGTCTTTGCTCGGCTGGGTGGATGACTTGTTTGCACAGCGATTTATTTCGCCGCACAAAAATTCTTTCTATACTTATAACAAAAAAGACGCTAAATTCTAACTTTACGTGGGCAAATTAGCTGGCACTCCATGTAAAATGGCAGCCAGCAAGTTGCACGCAATAGTTACTTTTCTTTCAGCTCCTCTTTGTCTTCGCGCATTGATACTAAGAATAACAAAAAAAACAGCGATGGACGAAGTAGTTTGCACTAAGTAAGAGCATTCAGAGCAGTAAAGATCCGTATCGATTAGCATGTGCCATGACTAGTACAGATTTCTTACCATCAAAAAGAGGTTGTTATGTCCAACGCAGCAATTACCGAGGCAACTTATGTCGCCTCGTTTGAGCATTTACGAATGACGGATGTTGAATCCGTCGGCGGGAAAAATGCATCTTTAGGCGAAATGATTAGCCAGCTGGCAACGGCAGGTGTCCGTGTTCCGGGTGGTTTTGCCACAACAGCACAGGCTTTCCGTGATTTTTTATCGTATAGCGAAAACGGCGGCGCACCATTGGCGCAGCGTATCGCTGATCGCCTCGTCAGTTTAGATATTGAAGACGTCAAAGAACTGGCAAGAGCGGGTGCCGAAATCCGTCAATGGATTATTGATACGCCGTTTCAGCCACGTTTGCAAAAAGAGATTGAAGAGTTTTATAACCGCTTGGTTGCAGACTCGACGGCGGAAATGTCATTTGCTGTGCGCTCCTCAGCCACGGCAGAAGATTTACCAGATGCCTCATTTGCAGGTCAGCAAGAGACTTTCCTCAACGTGGTCGGCATCGACAACGTGTTAGAAGCGATGAAGCATGTTTTTGCATCGCTGTATAACGACCGTGCCATTTCCTACCGTGTACACAAAGGCTTTACGCATGCTGAGGTCGCCTTGTCGGCGGGGGTGCAGCGCATGGTACGTTCTGATCTGGGCGCGGCTGGTGTGATGTTCACGATTGATACCGAGTCCGGTTTTAAGGATGTGGTTTTCATCACATCCAGCTACGGTCTGGGCGAAACAGTAGTGCAGGGCGCGGTCAATCCTGATGAATTTTATGTTCATAAGCCGATGCTGGAACTAGGTAAATTGCCAGTGATCCGCCGCAATATCGGTTCCAAGCTGATCAAAATGGAATTTACTGGCGAAGCCAAAGCAGGTCGCTCTGTTAAAACAGTCGATGTCCCTATCGAACTGCGCAATCGCTATTCGCTCAACGATACTGAAGTGGTTGAGCTGGCCAAGTACGCTGTCATCATCGAAAAACACTACGGTCGTCCTATGGATATCGAGTGGGGCAAAGATGGTCGTGACGGCAAACTCTACATTTTGCAGGCACGTCCAGAAACCGTTAAATCACAACAAAAATCAACCGATGCGCAGCAACGCTTTAAGCTCAAAGGTACCGGCACAGTTATTACGTCTGGCCGTGCCATTGGACAGAAAATCGGCGCAGGTCGCGTCCGTGTGATCCATGATCCATCCGAAATGGAGCGCGTGCAACCAGGTGACGTATTAGTTGCCGACATGACCGATCCTAACTGGGAACCCGTCATGAAGCGTGCTGCAGCGATCGTGACTAATCGCGGTGGCCGTACTTGCCACGCAGCGATTATTGCGCGTGAGTTGGGTGTGCCTGCGGTAGTTGGTTGCGGCGATGCGACTGAATTGCTTAAAGACGGCACGCTGGTCACCGTATCTTGTGCCGAGGGTGACGAAGGCAAAATCTACGACGGTTTGCTAGAGACAGAAATCACAGAAGAAATGCGTGGCGAATTGCCTAAGCTGCCACTCAAAATTATGCTCAATGTGGGCAATCCGCAATTGGCATTTGATTTCCAATCCGTACCAAACGAAGGTGTGGGTCTGGCGCGTTTAGAGTTCATCATCAACAACAATATCGGTGTTCATCCAAAAGCGATTCTGGAATATCCGAATATTGATGCAGATCTGAAAAAAGCAGTTGAATCGGTCGCGCGTGGACATGCTTCTCCAAGAGCGTTCTATGTTGACAAATTAGCCGAAGGTATCGCTACGATCGCAGCCGCATTCTGGCCGAAAAAAGTCATCGTGCGTTTGTCTGATTTTAAATCGAACGAATATAAAAAGTTGATCGGCGGATCACGTTACGAGCCGGATGAAGAAAATCCGATGTTAGGCTTCCGCGGTGCAGCGCGTTATTTGGCAGGTGACTTTGCTGAGTCGTTTGAGATGGAATGCCTGGCAATGAAACGTGTCCGTAACGATATGGGTCTCACCAATGTCGAGATCATGGTGCCTTTCGTCCGTACTTTGGGGCAGGCAGAAAAAGTAGTGAATCTGCTCGCCAAAAACGGCCTCAAGCGTGGTGAAAACGGCTTGCGCATTATCATGATGTGCGAGGTCCCATCTAATGCGATTTTGGCAGAAGAATTCTTGCAATTCTTTGATGGCTTCTCGATCGGTTCCAACGATCTGACTCAGCTTACACTGGGCTTGGATCGAGATTCCGGCATGGAGTTGCTGGCGGCTGATTTTGATGAGCGTGATCCTGCTGTGCGTGCTTTGCTGTCACGCGCCATTGCTGCCTGCATCAAATTGAATAAGTACGTTGGTATTTGCGGTCAGGGCCCATCCGATCATCCTGACTTTGCAGAATGGTTGATGAAGGAAGGTATAGAGTCTATTTCACTCAATCCTGATTCTGTCATTGATACCTGGCAAAAACTGGCGGCTGTGAGCAAATAAAAAACTCACCAATTTCAGTCGTCAGTAGCAAAATAAAGCGTGAGCCTGTATCAAAAACAGGCTCACGCTTTTTTGTTGGTGCGCCGCAACAAGACTGATTTTAGTGGTTGTAGTTTACGGAATTTAGACTAGACTACTGATGCCTTAACAGTAATAAAAATAAAATCAATACTCCAACAAAATTCATAAAAATAGCCCTCGCTGCCAAAAGGTAGCGGGGGCTTTTTTTTACAGAATTTGGTGAGTAAATTCTCAACGCGATTACCGATGACCGTTTGAAACAAATCGCGCAGAATACGACGATTCACCGATGTTGGCGATATTGAACTTGAATAGTGATGAAAAAAGATAAGGAGAAAAAACGACTATGAACGCATGGATGATGTGGCTGGTGTTGGCGGGTTTGGTGGTGATACTAGAATTGTTTACTGGCACTTTTTATTTGTTAATGATTTCTATCGGCATTGTGGCTGGTGCCTTGGTTGCTTTCTTCAATTTTGGTGTCTCCACACAATTGATTATTGCCGCTTTGGTGGGTGCGGTTGCTACGGTCACGCTGCATAAAAGCAAGTACGGTTTTACAAAAAACGTGGATGCTGCGCGTGATCCGAATGTGAATATGGACATCGGTCAGACCCTGCAAATCGATGAATGGAAAGATGCCGGTAACGGTAAATTTAATGCGCGTTCCATGTATCGCGGTGCAATGTGGGATGTAGAGTTGCAGCACTCAGCTGGGTATCCTGGCGTATATGTGATTGATGAAATACAAGGAAGTCGTTTAATTGTAAAACCGTCGTAAAACACGGCAATGCCGTTGCAACTGTTTAGTCGTAATGACTTAGTAGTCGTGCTTGGTAGTGGTACTTAGTCACTATATTGAGTCATCTTAATTTGTCTGAAACCGATTTGAATTTTATGGAGTGTATATGGGTAGTTTTAGTGGTGTAGCTTTAATTCTGTTTGTTCTGGCAATGGTCTTTGTCATCAAAACCATTAATGTCGTGCCGCAACAGCATGCTTGGGTAGTCGAGCGTTTGGGTAAATATCATGCAACTCTGGGGCCAGGTTTAAACATTGTTGTTCCTTTTGTTGATCGCATAGCCTACAAACATATTTTGAAAGAAATCCCGTTGGATGTGCCACCGCAAGTATGTATTACGCGCGACAACACACAGTTGCAAGTGGACGGTATTTTGTATTTTCAAATTACGGATGCGATGCGCGCATCGTATGGGTCTTCCAATTACATCGCTGCGATTACGCAACTGGCACAAACCACCTTGCGTTCTGTCATCGGTAAGATGGAACTGGACAAAACATTTGAAGAGCGCGACCACATCAATACAACGATCGTGAATGCGATTGATGAATCCGCCGCTAATTGGGGTGTCAAAGTCTTGCGTTACGAAATCAAAGACCTCACACCACCCAAAGAGATTCTGCATGCGATGCAGGCGCAGATTACTGCCGAGCGTGAAAAACGTGCCCTGATCGCCGCGTCGGAAGGTCGTAAGCAAGAACAAATCAATATTGCAACCGGTGAGAGAGAAGCTTCCATCGCCAAATCAGAAGGTGAAATGCAAGCATCGATTAATCGTGCGCAAGGTCAGGCAGCCGCTATCCTCTCTATTGCAGAAGCGAGTGCAGAAGCGATTCGTAAAACTGCCGCTGCGATGCAATTACCAGGTGGCTCTGATGCCGCTAATCTTAAAGTTGCTGAGCAATATGTAGCGGCTTTTGCCAATTTGGCTAAGACCAATAATTCCATCATTATCCCAGCCAATTTGGGTGATATGAGTGGCCTGATCGCTACCGCAATGCAAGTCGTTAAGTCCCAAAAAGTCATCGCAACAGAAGTGCCGCGACGACCTTCTTAATTTTCTTATGGAGCGTGACAGGCTCCCTATTTTTCCACAAAAAAAGCAAACAGTAGTTCAGCTAGCGCTTATCCAGTGCTAGTCAGGCCGCTGCATTTCCAGAAATTCGGGATTCATAAAAAAAGGATTCATCATGCTTGAAATTATTTTGGCAGTCTCCGTACTTGCCCTCGTTATTTTGGTGTACGCCAGCAATATGCTGGTGTATATCTCCAACGAAAAAATCGGTATCGTAGAAAAGAAATGGTCACTGTCAGGTTCCTTAGAACATGGATTTATCGCCTTAAGCGGTGAGGCTGGTTTTCAGCCCGAAGTCTTACGTGGTGGCTTCCATTTATTCTTCCCATTTCAATATGCGATTCATCGGCATGATCTAGTAACGATACAGCAGGGCACGCTTGCCTATGTATTTGCCCGCGACGGACAAGCGATGGCGCCGACACAAAATCTAGCCTGCAATAAAACGGCAAATGACTTTACGGATGTGCGTGGATTTTTGACCAGCGCAGGTCAAAAGGGCTTGCAAAGAAAAATTCTGCGCGAAGGTACTTATGCGATCAACCTTGCTCAATTCGTCGTCTTGAGTTCTGAAAAAGTCTACGCCTTGCCTTTGCCAGGCGACACCAATATCAATAGCGAAGGTCAGGTCGTTGGTCAATTGGCAGAAATGTTAAATGAACTCAGAAAGCGTAACGGCTTTCAGCCTCTTGTGATCCGTGACGATAAACTAGCTGTCATTACTACGCATGAAGGCCAATCTCTGCCAGAGGGCACCATCGTTGCACCCGTGGTTGGTGCCGATCCCCATCACGCTGCTAGCTATCACCATGATTATCAAAATCCTGAAGTCTTTATCGATGCCGGTGGTTATAAAGGTCGCCAATTACAAGTCTTGGTGGAAGGTACTTATTATCTGAATGCACGTTTCGCTAGTTATGAAATCGTGGAGAAACGCGTGGTCGCGGTGGGCTATGTCGGTGTGGTTGTCTCTTACACTGGCAAAGCCGGTAATGATGTGACAGGTGAGGCATATCGTCATGGTGAACTGGTGGGCAGTGATGAAAAAGGTGTACAAGCCGCGCCGCTATTACCTGGAAAATACGCACTTAATCCTTATGCTAAACGGGTCATCGATGTCCCAACAACGAATTTCATTTTGAAATGGCAATCAGGGGCTGTTGGTTCGCATGAGTTAGATAAGCATTTGAGCGAAGTGTCCTTAATTACCAAAGATGCGTTTGAGCCTGATTTGCCATTATCTGTAGTCGTTAATATCGACTACAAAATGGCACCGCTTGTGATTCAGCGCTTCGGCGATATCCAAAAATTGGTTGAGCAAACGCTGGACCCGATGGTTGCTGCTTATTTTAAAAATATAGGACAAGGCAAAACGCTGATCGAATTATTGCAAGAGCGTTCCGATATCCAAGAGCGTGCCAAAGCAGAAATGCGCAAAAACTTTGAAGGCTATAACCTGACTTTAAATGAAGTCCTGATCGGCACTCCGCGCGCCAAAACAGGGGATACGCAAATTGAAGTCATCCTAAAACAACTGCGTGAACGCCAAGTGTCGAGAGAACAATTAGAGACCTACAAAACCAAAGAAACTGCAGCAGTACAAGAACGTATTTTGCGTGAGGCAGAGGCCAAAGCGAAACAACAAACGGCCATTACCGAATCAGAATTAGCCGTCAAAATCGCCGAAAACCAAGGTAGTGCAGCAGTTCAGAAAGCGATCAAAGCAGCGGAAGAAGCACGCCAAACGGCGTCTGGTGCCGCCGATGCCAAACGTACTCTGGCCAACGCCGAAGCGTATCAACTTCAACAAGTCGGTGAGGCGCAAGCAAAAGCAACTCGCTTGAATGTAGAAGCCTATGGCGGTCCAGAACTGCAATTCCAGCAAACAGTCTTACTGCGCTTTGCTGAAGCGATTGAAAAAGGTCACATCGCCATGGTACCAAGCATACAAACCGGTGGCGCAAGTGCGTCAGCAGTTGATGCATTTCTTGCATTGGCAGCGAAGGATTTATTAAATAAATCAGAGAAAAAAGAAGCGATCGTTATTTGATCACCTAAGCTCGATCTGATTGGAGTAGACCACAAAAGCACCGCATGACTTTGAAAAGAGTCATGCGGTTTTTGTTGTAATTCAGGAGTGATGCAAATCACGGATTGGTTCTCATACTTTGTGACGGAAACATCTTTCACTCAATACCACGAATAAAAAGAGTATTTAATATACTCCCTATCATTTTTATGAAATATGCCTCATTGCCCAATGATTATATGGACAATAAATTATACTAGCTGGGAGTATTTAATACTAGTCTATGGCAATGATATCTAAAACCTAGCTGAACTGATGCCTGAGACAACAAATCAATTGGCATGTTTCTGATCTATTCACGATGTCTTGCCCACATTGATTGAAGCAAATTTTTGTCAAAAATATCATGATCTGACTTAAGATACGGCTTGATTGCAACTACACCATTCTTGTTTCGCTTTTCGGTCTTACAGCCTTAGCAACTCAATCCAACTTTGCCGACACACGTAATTACTTCATGAGCCAATCTCGCAAAATTATTCTCGCCATTGCCGCCCTAGTTGTTACGGCTTTGGTCGCATCAGGCGCTTATATTTTTTCTACCAGCAAGACAACAAAGCCAGAGCAGGGAAAGGCCGATCTCGTTGATATCGCTCCATCGCAAAACAAGTTGCCGAAAGAGTTAGGCGATATTCTGGCAGCGTACAGAAAAGTGATCGTACTGTTAGGCGACGAAAAGTCACTCAATGCCAAAGAGAAAACCGCTGCTAACCGGATTGGTCAAGCCTTGTTTCATGAAAATCTGGGGCGACTGCTTGCTGTTGATGATTATCTGGAGTCATTAAAAAAGCTCAAAGCGCCAGAGCGCGAAGCTGCTTATGACGCCATGCTCAATTTTATTGAATCCGGTGAGGGCTTGTTCGACGCTGATCGGCTGGCTTTCCGTGAAGTCTTACTCAAACTGCAAAAAGCGATTGCGACAGAACAAACTTTGCCAGCGATTAAATTACATAAACGCGTTGGTGATGATCTTACTGCTTTGGATGAGATCGAAAGAGAATACGATAAAGAATTAAAAGACATTTTCTCCCGGTTTGAGACCCGCTCGATAGAGCTAAAACGGGAGCGTTGGGATGATTACCTCAACAAGCTGCGCAAACTCTATCCGCGTGAACAGATCCTTAAAGACTATGGCGTGATCTTGCCTTACCCTGAGATTCCGGAACCGGTTGATCCTGCTGCTGCAGCCAAAGACAAGGATATTTTTGGCACTGGCTTGCCCGCCAAAACAATCGTCTTAACGTTTGATGATGGTCCACATGCGACTTATACCGACGAGATCGCAGCGATACTCAAACAATACAATGTGCCTGCGGTATTTTTTCAAGTCGGGCGCAACGTTGGTACCGTTGATGCGCAAGGTAAAGAAAAGTTGAATAAAAACGCGGATATCAGCAAAAAATTATTGGCATCCGGGTATGCGATTGGAAATCATAGCTTTAGCCATGCCTTGCTCTCGAAAGAAAATGGCGATAGTTTGCATGCCGAGATCGCACAAACCGACCAGTTATTAAAAGCGATTGATCCCGCGCGCTCGTCCTTGTTCCGCTTTCCGTATGGTGCCAAAAATAAGGAAGGCATGCAGATTTTGTCCAGCCTTGGTTTGCGTTCAGTGTTGTGGAATATTGATTCCTTGGACTGGGCCGATCCCGTCCCCAATTCCATCGCGAACCGTGTATTGGCGACAGTCGATAAAGAGCAGCGCGGCATTATTTTATTCCACGATATTCACGAGCGTACCGTCAAGGCGTTGCCGCTGGTGCTGGATAAACTGATCGCCGATGGGTATCACTTTGCTGGATGGAATGGCAGCGAATTTAAGGTAGGGAAAGAAACTACCGCGCCAGTAGAAAAAATTAGCATTACGACCGATTACCAAAATAGCTGGGCAGTCGTCATCGGAATTAATGATTATGCTAAATGGCCCAAGTTGCAGTACGCGGTACAAGATGCGAATTCGATTCGTGACATGCTGATTGGCCGTCTGGGTTTTTCCAGCGACAAAGTCATTACTCTGACCAATGCCGACGCCACCAGGAACAATATCCTGAGCGTATTTCATGACAAACTAGGTCATGGACAACTGAAAAAAGATGACCGTGTTTTTGTATTTTTTGCCGGCCACGGTGCTACCCGCAAACTGAGTTCTGGTCGCAATTTGGGCTACATCATTCCTGTTGATTCCGATCCTGAACAAATCTCCGTCGATGCGATCCCGATGACGGATTTGCAGAACATCGCCGAGAGTCTGAATGCCAAGCACATCCTGTTTGTGATGGACGCCTGCTACAGTGGCCTTGGCTTAACCCGCGGTGGCGGCACCAGCAGTTTCCTGCGTGAGAATGCCAAGCGGCTGGGTCGTCAGATGCTGACTGCCGGTGGCGCGGATCAGTTAGTCGCTGATGGAGGGCCAAACGGCCATTCGGTCTTCACCTGGACGCTACTACAAGCCCTGTCCGGCAAAGCGGATCTCAATGGTGACGGCATGATCACCGCTACCGAGCTGGCAGCTTACATCGCACCTGCAGTGTCCAGTGTATCGCAACAGACACCCGCATTTGGCAGCCTGCCAGGATCAGAAGGCGGTGAATTTGTGTTTGAAGTACGGAGCGAATCCGAGTTCTTAAATGCCAAGACAGATCAGTTGTCCGCAGATGCGATTGCGCTCAACAGCAAGATTGACGACGCCCGTAACAAGGTCGGTACAGACGCACCGATCGTGATTAAAAATCTGAACGGCGGCGAGCAAAAAATCGCTGCGCCTAAACCGGTCGACGCTTCATCCCGGCAGCTAGCGCAACGTGCCAATGATCAGGGCTTGCAACTTTATCGGGAAAAACAATACCCGCAGGCAGAGGCGGCCTTCACAGAGGCGCTTAAGTACCGACCTGACTTTGGTTTGGCCGCGAATAATCTGGGTTTCGTTTACTTTAAACAAGAGAAGTTTGCCGAGGCGGCACGCTGGTTTGAAAACACCTTGCAAATCGATCCCTCCAGAGCCATCGCCTACCTCAATCTGGGCGATGCAAGAGCAAGGCTGAATGACAACGAAAAGGCAAAAGCCGCCTACAACACCTTCTTGCAGCTATCGCCGAATAGTCCCAATGCGGCGTATGTGAAAGAAGCGTTGAAGAAGTTGAATTAATCTTGATGGAAGCGGGGGGCTGATTTAATAAAGTTGAATCAGCGAGCTTAAATCAGCGTACTTAAATCCGCAAAATTGAACTTATAAAATTCAATCCGCGTTGAATCCGCGCATAGCTAAGCAAACTAAACACATCACTCCTTCTCCCGCAAGCGGGAGAAGGCTGGGGTGAGGGCAGATGCAAGCGGCAAGGCAATTTATCTCAAATCACTAGCACCGAATTTACCACCAGCATTTGGAAACTCTATACACGTAGGGTGCGCCATGCGCACCATTTGCAACTCGATCCCGCAGCTCAAGTTTATCGGTGCGCACGGCGCACCCTAGCTATTTTCTTGCCGCTGCAATGTAAATCCTGTTTCTTCAACCAAAAATCACATCAGGTGTGTATCAAACGACCACCGCCAAATGACCAGTTTTCCCAGGTCGTTTCTTTAAAACAGACCATCACGTTTTCCGGATTGTGGCCCAGCGCTGTTAGTCGTTGTATCAAATCGCCGAGTAACTTTTTCTTGATCTTCACACTGCGCCCGACTGACCACAGAATTTCAATGAAGACAAAATCATTAGTACGCGGAGATGTCAGATCTGGGTAAGTGCTATCAAATCGAAAATCATCCGCCTCTAATTCCAATACACGATGGAATTTGTCAGTCACGGGCACGCCAGACTCAACCAGTGCAGCATGCACGGAATCTAAAACGCCGGATTTGAATTCACTCGATTTTGGCTTACGGACAGTAATAGTGACTAAAGGCATGATCTTTCCTCTCATGAAAAAAAGATCACTATACCTGTTAGTTCACATTTAGTTTTGTGCTGCAAATGTAGATGCCACAACCGTCTAAGCAACACATGAGAGGTCAACGCACAGCTATCTTTGGTTCTGGCGGCGTCATTTTTGCGTAAGTCCTAAAGTAGCCAGCAGATCATTCTGCGCGTCGTTCAAAGTGCAATAAGTCCTGCCATTCCCCGTGCAATTTTACGCTGCGAATTGACCGGCCAAATTGGCTAAACCCATTTTTCTCTAAGACCTTCGCCGAACCGATATTCGCTGGGCGAACTACCGCTTCAATACGCCATAGTTTGAGTGAACCGAAAGCTTCTTCCAGTAATAATTTAATGGCGCAACTGACGATGCCTTTGCCGGTTGCCTGTTGTGCCATGCGGTAGCCCAGCGTCGCTTTGTTGTAATGCGGTCTGACGATATTGGTGAGATTAATTCTGCCAGCTAACTGAGGCTGATCAGCCTCAGAATCATCTACCCAGATCAGATATTGAAACGACTTATCCTGCTCGCGCTCAACCTCTGCAGCATGCAACGTAGCCCGGACATGTGCCAGATCATAATAGGCGTCGGTGCGGCTGTGCACCCATTGCTCAAAGTAGTCGCGGTTCTGCAATTCAAATGCAAGCACTGCGTCAGCATCTGCAATGCGAGCGGGTTGGATGATGATTGTCATGGACTTGGATTAAAAGTGGGGTAGGTTGTGCTGTACAAAAATGCGATGTCAAATGATCGCATCAAATATGACAATTTTAATATACTCCCCATGATTTTAATTAAATATCTCTCATCGTCCAATGATTGTATGGACGATTAAATTTACTGGGTTAGAGTATGTTAATTACTTGTTTTTTTGAGCCTTTTGTCACGTTCTGATAGCTTGCTATTTCGCGCAGAAAATATCCCAAGTAGGTACGATTAGCGCAGCGTAATCGTACGAATGTTGAATACTCCAATCACATCAACGAATACCTGATTCATGTCTAATCGCTTTCGTATATTTTTACTGATGGAGGTGTCAGGTGAGCAATGATGTGTGTGCGATTACGCCGCGCTAATCGCACCTACTTGGTTGACTTAATGAAGCTAATTTCTTTACGACACGGCCTCCAAAAACTCCTGCTGCTCCAGCCAATCTGCCTCAGTTTGTTCAAGCTCTTTCACCAGATACGCCTGATCCAGTAAGAGGCCTTTTAGCTTCTCTTTGTTCGCATCGCTGTAGATATTGCTATCTTCAAGCTGGGCTGAGATGTCTTGTTTCTTGGCGTTGAGCCTGGCCATTTGCTCTTCCAGACGTTTGATCTTTGATTCGATCGGTTTGCGTTGTGTGGCGAGCTTTTGTCTTTGCTCTGCGTCCCTGCGTTTTTTTTCTTTATCTTCGACCTGATCTTCTACCGGGATCGGTTTTGCCAGCGGTAAGCTGTCTTGCTTTTCTTTGGTTTTGACTGGCAAACTTGGGGCGGCTTCTTTGGCTAATTTATTTTTGAATAGCCAGTCTTTGTAGTCGTCCAGATCGCCGTCAAACGGGAGTAGTTTTCCATCGGCGACGATGATGAATTGGTCGGTGGTGGCGCGTAATAAGTGGCGGTCATGTGAGACGACGATCAGAGTACCTTCAAACTGGGCTAGCGCTTCGGTTAGTGCTTCGCGGGTTTCCAAGTCCAGATGGTTGGTTGGTTCATCGAGCAGCAGCAGGTTAGGGCGCTGCCATACGATCATGGCTAGTGCGAGGCGGGCTTTTTCGCCACCGGAGAAAGGTGCGATGGGACTGGTCACCATGTTGCCGGGGAAATTGAAGCCACCGAGGAAATTGCGTAATTCTTGCTCACGTACATTGGGTGCGATGTGGGCGAGATGCCAGAGTGGTGATTCGTCGTGGCGTAACATTTCTACCTGATGCTGGGCGAAGTAGCCGATCTCTAAGCCTTTGCCTGTTTGCATATCGCCGCACAAAGGCGCGATGTCGCCGACGATGGTTTTGATCAGGGTGGACTTACCTGCACCGTTGACGCCCAATAAACCGATTCGCTGGCCGATTTGTAGTGAAAATTTGACGTCGGAGACGATGGTTTTTTCAGTGAAACTGTGATCAGTTTTTGATTCAACCCGGTAGCCGCAGTTGACGTCTTCCATGACCAACATAGGATTTGGCGCGCTGAGTGGTTCGCGGAATTGGAATTTGAATTCAGCCGCAGCCCTCAGCGGCGCGAGTTCTTCCATCTTAGCCAATGCTTTGATGCGGCTTTGAGCTTGTTTGGCTTTGCTTGCCTTGGCGGCGAAACGATCAATAAAAGATTGCAGGTGATCGCGTTTGCGGGTTTGTTTTTCTAAGGTACCTTGTGCCAGGATTAACTGGGCGGCGCGCTGCCGTTCAAACGCGGAATAGTTGCCTGAATAGCGCTTGAGTTTACGCTCATCAATGTGTACGACGACGTTGACGACGACGTCCAGAAAATCGCGATCATGCGAGATGATGAGCAGTGTACCTGCGTAGCGTTTTAGCCATTCTTCCAGCCAAATAATCGCGTCCAGATCCAGATGGTTGGTGGGTTCATCGAGCAACAATAAATCGGATTTGCACATCAGGGCTTGCGCCAGATTTAAACGCATGCGCCAGCCACCGGAGAAGCTGGCAACGGATTGTTCCATTTGTGCCAGCGTAAAACCGAGACCCAGCAATAATTGTTCGCCGCGTGAGCGCACGGTGTAGGCGTCGGCATCGGCCAGTGCGCCGTACATTTCGCCAATGGCGAGGCCGTTTTCTGCGCTCTCGGGTTGTGCTTCCAGCGCGGCTAATTGTGCTTCTAGTTTGCGTAAGGTGGTGTCACCATCAATCGCATAATCAATGGCGCTGCGTTCCAGTGCGGGTGTTTCTTGTGCGACGTGGGCGAGTTGCCATTTGGCGGGAAATTCGATGCTACCTTGATCTGGATGCAGCTCTCCACGCAACATGGCGAACAGGCTGGATTTACCCGCGCCGTTAGAACCGATCAAGCCTATCTTGTCGCCGGGATTGAGCGTGACATCGACGCTATCGAATAGAGGTTTGGTGCCGCGCGCCAGGATGACTTGTTGAAGACGTATCATTATTTACTTATTTCTAAAATTTCAAAAAACGGGGAGTATGTGATTCTAAGTGCGGATCGTCCAGGTTTTTTCTAGACGATCTTCAATGTAATGTTGATACTTATAGTGAGTATCTTATTTTTGGCAGTGCGATATTAGCTGCTTGTTCAGGGTCTATTCAGTGCTTATTTGTTGCTTAGCTGACTGGCATTGATTAAAAATACCATGTCGTCACCCGCGCTGGTAGATAGCCAGGTCAAATCGAGGTCAGCAAATGCTTGCTCTGCAAAGGCTCGTTCATTGCCGATTTCTACCATCAGGATGCCATTTTTGGTCAGACGTTTGCCTGCGCCTGCGACGATTTTACGCACCAGATCCATGCCATCCTCGCCACCAGCCAGGGCGATTTGCGGCTCATGCAAATATTCTTGCGGCAGTTTGCCCATAGAGCTGGAATTAACATACGGCGGATTGGTAATAATCAGGTCGTATTTTTTGTCCGGCACATTGGCGTATAGGTCCGACTCAATCAGCGTAATGCGATCTTGCAGTTCGTAGGTGTCTACATTGCGTTGGGCGACTGCCAACGCGTCTTTAGAGATATCGACGGCATCGACTTGCGCACCCGTGAACGCGTCAGCCAGCATGATCGGCAAACAGCCAGAGCCGGTACAAAGTTCCAGAATTTGCGTGATTGCGTCCGGCTCTTGCACCCATGGTGAAAAATGCTCAGGGATCAGTTCTGCGATGAATGAACGCGGTACGATGACGCGCTCATCGACATAAAAATTATACGTGCCTAGCCAGGCTTCGTTCGTGATGTAAGACGCCGGCACGCGATCGGTCGAGCGACGATGAATTACAGTCAGACAGGCTTCGACTTCTTCTGGTAGCAAGCGTGCATCCAGAAACGGATCAATTTTATCAATCGGTAATTTGAGCGTATGCAGCAGCAGATAGGCAGCTTCATCCAGCGCGTTAGCACTGCCGTGACCGAAAAATAATTTTTCCGTATTGAAGCGCGTCACCGCATAGCGCAACAAATCACGCAACGTTAAAAATAGGGTGGAGGGCAATTTGCTCATGTCAGCAGGTTTTCTAAAGTACGGCGGTAAATGTTTTTGAGTGGATCGATAAAGCGGACTTCGATATGTTCATCAATCTTGTGGATACTGGCATTGGGCGGGCCAAACTCAACCACTTGCGGACAAATTTTGGCGATAAAGCGTCCGTCGGAGGTGCCGCCAGTGGTGGATAATTCTGTCGTCAGGCCGGTTTCAGATTGAATCGCGGCACCGAGTGCATCGCTTAACTCACCTTTTGGCGTGAGGAAGGGATGACCGCCGATGGTCCATTTTAAATCGTAGTCCATACCGTTTTTGTCGAGGATGGCATGCACGCGTTGCTGCAAACCTTCTGCTGTACTGGCGGTAGAAAAACGGAAATTGAAGTCAACCACGGCGGTGCCAGGAATGACATTAGAGGCACCAGTACCGGAGTGAATGTTCGACATTTGCCATGAAGTTGGCAGGTAATACTCGTTACCTTCATCCCATACCTCTGCCACCATCTCTGCCAGCGCAGGGGCAACCAGGTGGATGGGATTTTTTGCCAGTTGCGGATAGGCGATATGACCTTGCACCCCTTTAATGGTGAGCTTGCCGGACATCGTGCCGCGTCTGCCATTTTTAATGGTGTCACCCAACAGATCAACTGAGGTTGGTTCGCCAACGATACAGTAATCCAATTGCTCACCACGGGCTTTGAGTTGTTCGCAAACGACGACGGTGCCGTCGGTTGCTGGACCTTCTTCATCGCTGGTGATCAGGAAAGCGATAGAGCCTTTGTGATATGGATGGGCTGCAATAAATTCTTCGCAAGCGACTACAAATGCGGCAATCGAGGTTTTCATATCCGCTGCGCCGCGGCCATATAACTTGCCATCTCTGTGGGTAGGCGTAAATGGTAACGACTGCCATTGATCAACTGGCCCGGTTGGTACTACGTCGGTATGACCGGCAAATACTAATAAGGGTTGTGTAGTGCCTTTACGCGCCCACAGGTTGGTGACGTCACCGGACTGTATCGTCTCGCACTGAAAACCAAGAGGTGTCAGCAAAGAGATCAGTTCATCCTGGCAGCCTTTGTCTTCTGGTGTGACAGAAGATAGCGCGATCAGTTTTTCTGTCAGCGCAAGTGTTTTGCTCATAGCGATTATTTGAAAAGAGGTTGGTATTGTTGGGCTGAAAATCCGACTTCGATATGTGTGACTTTGGCACCGGAGGATAGCATTTGCAACACAGGGCGTTTAATAATGGAGGGCGATGCAATCATCAAGGCGATTGCTGCATCGATATCGCTGACCGAGGTTTTTTGCTCATCTGTAAGCGCGCGCCAGGTAGTACCTTTGCGATTGATTAGCACGTCAAGACTGGTGTGCTGAAGCCAGCCTTCAACTGTTGCGCGCTCTAGTCCCTGTTTTTTAAAATCATGAAAATCGAAAGTAAAATTGTAAGTAAGAGCGTGCTCCTGTAACCAGGTGCGTGCCTTTTTGACGGTATCGCAATTCGGGATGCCATATAAAACGAGTGATTGCATGTTCTAATTTTTCTATTATTTCTTTGTATAAACTTAGCTATAAATTTGTTTATACGTTGTTTATACATTCAGTGTAAATTCGGTGAAAGACGCTTCTTCTTTTTGCTCTGGTTCAGGCTCTGCTGCGGTTGGACTTGGTCCAGCTTCGTTATTGAGCAACCACAGTAAGTTATTAGCAGAATCGGCATTAGCCAAACCTTCTTCCTGACTGATCAGACCTTCTTTAATCAGATGCATCAACGCACGTTCAAACGTCTGCGAGCCCGGTGACAAACTCTTTTCAATCGCTTCTTTAATCTGGAAAATATCGCCTTGCTCAATTAACTCTGCGACATAGCGCGTATTGAGCATAATTTCTACTGCCGGGCAACGACCTCCATCGACAGCACGTATTAGTCGTTGCGACACGATCGCGCGGATCGAAGATGACAAATCTAATAACAGTGCGTTGCGATTTTCCATCGGGAAGAAACTGATAATACGATTCAGTGCCTGATAACTATTATTGGCATGCAATGTTGCTAATACCAGATGACCTGATTGGGCATAAGCAATCGCCGCCAGCATGGTTTCCAGATCACGAATCTCACCGATCAAAATACAATCCGGTGCCTGACGCAGAGAATTTTTTAAGGCAGTTTTTAAACTGTCCGAGTCTGTGCCAATTTCGCGCTGATTGACGATGGATTTTTTACTTTTAAACAGATATTCAATCGGATCTTCTAAGGTCAGAATATGACCAGTTCTGATTTCATTACGATGATCCAACATAGAGGCAATGGTGGTGGATTTTCCGGAGCCGGTGGCACCCACGACCAGGATCAAACCACGCTTTTCCATAATCAGTTCGGACAAGACCAGCGGTAAGTGCAGCGTATTTAATGCAGGGATATTTCCCGGTACAAAACGCAGTACCGCTGATACTGTGCCGCGCTGACGGAAAGCAGACAGGCGGAAACGACCGATACCCGGCGCGCCAATACCGATATTAAGTTCATTCTCTCGTTCCAGTTGTGCCATGTGTTCTGGCGATACCACTTCATTAAGCAGCGACAGAATATTCGCCTGATCCATCTTTTGCTGGTTAATCGGCAGAAGATTGCCATTAATCTTGAGATGGATAGGCGAGTTCATGGCGAGAAACATGTCTGACGCATGTTTTTCTTTCATCAACTGGAATAAGCGATCCATTGCCATGGTGTGTCCCTATACAAAAAGGAAAAGAGTAAAAACTTAAAAAGTCGATGTATTTCTTTTTACAGAGACACACCGAAACAAGGATCTAAACGAAAAATTAAACGCCGCGCAGCAACTCGTTAATACTAGTTTTAGAGCGCGTTTGCGCATCAACACGTTTGACGATCACTGCACAATACAAACTGTATTTGCCATCTGAAGAGGGTAGGTTTCCAGAGACTACAACAGAACCGGAAGGAATGCGACCATAGCTGACTTCACCTGTAGCGCGATCGTAGATTTTAGTTGATTGACCAATATAAACACCCATGGAAATCACGGAGTTTTCTTCAACGATGACGCCTTCTACGACTTCAGAACGGGCACCGATAAAGCAATTGTCTTCAATGATGGTTGGATTAGCTTGCATTGGCTCTAAAACGCCACCAATTCCTACGCCGCCTGATAAATGTACGTTTTTACCGATTTGCGCGCAGGAGCCGACGGTGGCCCAGGTGTCAACCATCGCGCCTTCATCGACATACGCACCAATATTGACGTAGGACGGCATCAATACAACATTTTTACCAATAAAACTACCGCTACGTGCAACGGCTGGTGGTACCACGCGGAAACCACCTTTAACAAAATCTTCTGCGGTGTAGTCAGCAAACTTAGTCGGTACTTTGTCGTAGAACTGCATGTGATCGCCGGATGGCATGACGATGTTGTCTTCCAGGCGGAAGGACAGCAAGACCGCTTTTTTAATCCATTGATTGACTTGCCAGTTACCGACGCTGATTTTGTCAGCGACCCGCAGTGTTCCGGCATCAAGCTGGGATAACACATGGGCAACGGCTTCGCGTAATTCTGCAGGTGCCGATTTAGGTGAAAAACTGGCGCGATCTTCCCAAGCCTGGTCAATGATTTGCTGTAATTGTTGAGTCATATTATTTTTTCAGTTTTTAGAAAAGAGAGTGAATAGGTAGGTCGTTGATTCAATTAAAAGATCAAAATAAGAACCAATATTTTAGTTAGGACTTATGCAAAATCACCCCAGCTGCGTTGCAGCTCCTAGCGGTACTTAAAGTACTGTCGTCGTCGCTACGCCTTGCTGGGACAATTTTTCGTAAGTACTTTCAGTAGTTAATTCGATTAATCAATTCAGTAAATCAAAGACCGGCAAGTTTTTTGGTGAAAGCGACAATACGTTGTGCTGCTTCCATACATTCTTCAACCTCGGCTACCAGCGCCATGCGAATACGGTTTTGTCCCGGATTGCTACCATGTGCATCCCTTGCTAAATAGCTGCCAGGTAGCACAGTCACATTATATTCTTGGTATAAGCGCTTAGCGAAGTCTGTATCTGAAATGGATAACAGCTTATCGACCCTAGCCCACAGATAGAAGGCAGCATCAGGCAAATTCACGTCCAGAACTTCTTGTAAAAGTGGTGTGACTTGTGCAAATTTTTGACGGTATTTCTCTCGATTTTCATGTACGTGTAATTCATCATTCCAGGCCAGAATCGATGCCGACTGTATGCTAGGGCTCATCGCACTGCCGTGATAAGTGCGATATAGCAGAAAGTTTTTGATAATACTTGCATCACCAGCGACAAATCCAGAGCGCATACCAGGCACATTAGAACGTTTAGATAAACTGGATAAGGTGATTAAGCCTCGGTAGTCATTTCTGCCTAAAGCATGCGCTGCTTGCAAGCTGCCTAGCGGTGCCTCTGACTTGAAGTAAATTTCGGAATAGCATTCGTCCGCTGCAATCACAAAACCGTATTTGTCTGATAAATCGAATAATTCTTTCCAGTCTGATAGTGTCAACACGGCACCAGTCGGGTTGCCCGGGGAGCAGATGTACAGTAATTGCACCCGTTTCCAGATGTCGTCTGGAATACTTTTATAGTCGGGGGCAAAATTGCGTTCAGGATCAGCGTTGGCAAAATAAGGTTCAGCACCGGCTAAGTAGGCTGCGCCTTCATAAATTTGGTAAAACGGATTGGGGCACAGAACGATAGGTTTGCCGTGCTGATTAGCGCTGGGATCGATGATCGTTTGCGCTAAAGCAAAAAGCGCTTCGCGTGAACCGTTTACTGGCAAAATCTGAGTGGAAGCGTCCAAAACAGGTATTGCATAACGACGCGCCAGCCAATTTGCAATCGACAGTCTTAATGCATCTGAACCTGCAGTCGACGGATATGCGCTTAGTCCGTCTAAATGATCCGTTACAGCCTGGCGGATAAATGCCGGTGTCGGATGCTTAGGCTCACCAATACCTAAGCTGATTGCTTTGTAGGCTGGATTTGGTTTGACATCCGCGAACAGAAGTTTTAGCTTTTCGAACGGGTAAGGCTGAAGTTTTTGCAGGAAAGGATTCACTGTAAATTCACGAGTAGTGGTGGAATTGCGATCTAAAAATGATGTTTTCATCATCTTTTGCTAGAAAAACTAAAGAACAGCACTACATTATAGCCTTCCACGTTGCATTGCGGCATAGGGAACTCCCTCGTTGGGCATCATCAAAAACGGAATTTCAACCCTTCAAAATGTTATGATGAATAAAAAAGTAATGTGTAAAACATGGGGCTGGAAAAAATCCATTCAATTTTTGCTTATAAATGCAAATTGGATATGAGTTTTCAGGCGGAATCTGAACATTAAAGATTGTAAAATTTTATAACGTGCGTTTAACTTCCATTAAATTGTCGGGATTCAAATCTTTTGTCGATCCGACCAACTTTCAGGTTCCAGGCCAGCTGGTAGGCGTGGTCGGCCCCAATGGCTGTGGTAAATCTAATATCATCGATGCGGTACGCTGGGTTTTGGGGGAGTCAAAAGCTTCCGAGCTCCGTGGTGAGTCGATGCAAGACGTTATTTTTAACGGCTCTACCCACCGCAAACCTGCCGGACGCTCCTCTGTAGAACTGGTTTTCGATAATAGTCTAGGTAAAGCAGCAGGTCAGTGGAGTCAATATGCAGAGATTGCCGTTAAGCGCACGCTGACGCGCGACGGTACATCAACTTATTACATTAATGGTCAGCCAGTCCGTCGCCGCGATATCCAAGACATCTTTATGGGCACCGGCTTAGGGCCACGCGCTTACGCGATTATTGGCCAAGGAATGATTTCGCGGATTATTGAGGCGCGACCTGAAGAGTTAAGGATATTTTTAGAAGAAGCGGCCGGCGTATCTCGCTACAAAGAGCGGCGTCGCGAAACCGAGAACCGCATTCATGATACTCATGAAAATCTGGTGCGTGTAGAGGACATTCTGCGCGAGTTAAACGCGAATTTAGAAAAACTCGAAGCCCAGGCAGTTGTCGCCAATAAATACAATGAGTTGCAAGGCGACCAGGAAGAGAAGCAAAAACTGCTCTGGTTATTGCGTAAAAATGAAGCAGCAAATGAGCAGACTCGCTATTTCGCAGAAATAGAAAAAACCCAGATAGATTTAGAAGAGCAAACCACCAAGTTACGCCATGTTGAATTAGAACTGGAGCAAATGCGTCAGGCGCATTATGCGGTTGGCGACAAAATGCATCAGGCACAAGGACACTTGTACCAAACCAATGCTGAGATTGGTAGCTTGGAAGCGCAGATTAAGTTTGTCATTGAATCGCGCAGCCGTTTGCAAAGCCAGCTCAATTCTTTGACGGCACAGCGTGATCAATGGCAACGTCAGGGGCAACAATTTCAAGATGATCTGGCTGAGGCCGAAATTCATGTGGAAGAACTCGGTGAGCGTTCTGAGCAGGCGCAAGAAATCGCCCAGCAGCAAAACGATAAAATCCCAGCGTTAGAACAAGTCTGGCGTGAGGCGCAACTTAAAACTACAGAGTCGCGTGCCAAGATCATGCAGTTGCAACAGCAGATCGAGCTGGAATCGGCACATCAGCGCAATGCCTCGAATATTCTGAACACACTGGCCACCCGTAAAGAACGTTTGCAGCAAGAAAAACAAGGCTTGGCAATGCCAGATAACGTACATCTGGAAAATCTGTCTTTGCAATTGGAAGAGAAAAAACAAGAGCTAGAAGAGTCGTCCATGCAGTTGGAAGAAGCACAAGAGCGCTTGCCAATTCTTGAGGAAGAACGTCGCGCGGCGCAACAACAAGTCAACCAAGATGCCGCCGCTTCAGCACAATTAGATGCGAGGCTGCAAGCGCTGAAACAGTTGCAAGAGAAGGTTTTGAGTCAGGGTAAAGTACAACCTTGGCTGGAAAAGCATGAACTCAGTGGTTTGCCAAAGCTCTGGCAAAAACTACACATTCAACAAGGTTGGGAAACTACGCTCGAGGCTGTGTTACGTGAGCGAACCTCAGCGTTGGAAATGTCGAATCTTGATTGGGCTAAAGCATTCTTTAATGATGCACCGCCAGCTAAGCTTGCTTTGTATTCTCCGCAGGTGAATACGCCAACAACCGAGTCAGTTGCTGGTTTGCAGCCTTTGCTATCTTTGCTTCAACTAAATGATGCTGGCGTACGCGGCTTAATGCAGGACTGGTTACATCAAGTGTATGCGTCTGATGATGTTGCCAGTGCGTTCCAAAATCGGGATAAATTGCCATTAGGTGCGTGCTTTATCACCAAGCAAGGCCATGTTATTAGTAAGACTAGCGTACGGTTTTATGCTGCGGATTCTGAACAAGATGGTGTGCTGGCACGTCAGCAAGAAATCGATAATATTAGCAAGCAATCTCGTGCTCAACAAATGCTGGCAGATGAATCCAAAACGCGCACGGTGCGGGCGGAATCTGCTTACACGCAAGCGGCACAAAGCTTGCAAGAGTTGCGCCAGCGGGTCACTAGCCTGACCCAGACTGTGCATAGCTTGCAAATCGAATTTATGAAGCTGTCAGAAGTGCAAGCGCGTTTTAATCAGCGTAGTACGCAAATCATGAGCGACCTGACAGAAATCGCGGCACAAGAAAGCGAACAGCAACAAGCGAAAATCGAATCCGAAGAGAAGTTTGAGATGCTAGATATTGAGCTCGCCGAACTGCAAGAAAATCATGAGCAAGCTCAGACCAATTATCTGGAAAAAGAACAGCATTTAACGGACGCCCGCCAGCGTCTGCGCGATTTAGAATTAGCTGCACAAGAAAGCGCGTTCTCAGAAAAAACCCATCGTAATAAAATGGAGGAGTTGCGTCGCAGTATTGCCACGGCCGTAGAGCAATCTGCCCAGCTATTTGCAAATATGCAGCAAGGTCATCTTGAGTTAGAGGAAATGGATGACCAGACTGCCCAAGCTGGATTGCAGTCTTTATTGGAAAAACGGAGTGATCAAGAGCGTGCGCTATCGGATGCGCGTCACGAACTTGATCAGCTGACGCAAAAATTACGTCAGGTAGAAGAGAGCAAAATGCAGGTAGAGCGCAGCCTGCAACCACAACGCGACAGAATCGTGGAGTTACAACTCAAAGAACAGGCAGCGCGTTTAAATCAAGAGCAATTCGCAGAACAATTGCGTAATTTTGATGTGGACGAACAAGTCCTTTCACAAAAATTGCATGACGATATGAAACCATCCTATCTGCAAGGTGAAGTCACTAGATTGACAAATGCGATCGCTGCATTGGGTGCCGTGAATATGGCGGCGCTAGATGAGTTGGCGCAAGCGACTGAACGCAAAACTTTCTTGGATGCGCAATATGCCGATCTAAACGAAGCTATTACGACCTTGCAAGATGCTATTCATAAAATCGATATTGAAACTCGTGATCTCTTACAAGATACATTCAATAAAGTGAATCTCCATTTTGCCGAATTATTCCCGATTTTATTTGGCGGTGGACAAGCGAAATTGATTATGACTGGCGATGAAATTCTGGATTCGGGTGTGCAGGTGATGGCACAGCCACCGGGTAAGAAAAACGCCACAATTCACTTATTGTCAGGTGGTGAAAAAGCGCTGACTGCAACAGCATTAGTATTCTCGATGTTCCAATTAAATCCGGCACCGTTTTGCTTGTTGGATGAGGTTGACGCACCGCTTGATGATTCAAACACGGAACGTTTCTGTAACATGGTGAAACGTATGTCCGCTAACACACAGTTTTTGTTCATCTCCCATAATAAAATTGCGATGGAAATGGCGCAGCAACTGATAGGCGTCACCATGCAAGAGCAGGGAGTTTCTCGTATCGTTGCGGTGGATATGGAGTCCGCCGCACATTTCGTATCTGAGGCGCAAGCAGCATGACAGATCTACAAATTGTTTTAATGGGAGCCGGTGGTGCCTTTTTAGTCGGCATCGTTGCATACAATAAATGGCAAGAATATAAAGCGAAGAAAAGTGTTGATCAGGCATTTGGCGCTGGACACGATGATGTCCTGATGAACCGGGATGCTTATCCAGAATATCCAGATAAATTGGCAGAACCGCGTTTTAAAGAAGAGACATACAAAGAAGATGTATTCAATTCGTCGCGCCATGAACCTAGTTTGGATACTGATTTTGCAGAAGAAAATTCAGATTTTGGACAGCAAAATGCTATCCCTGATCGCACAGCCACTTCATCATTTGACGCCGCCGAAAAAGAATTGCCCGTCGATGAATTGATCGACTGCATCATTCCTTTAGAGTTTGATGCGCCAGTACGCGGCGAAAAATTATTGAGTGAAATACAAAGTCTTAAGTATGTTGGCAAAAAGCCAGTGCATTTCATTGGATTAAGTCATGATGGTATGCGTGATGTGATCGCTCATGGTGGAATTTACACGGCCTTATTTGCCGGCGTGCAAATGGTCAATCGTAGCGGGCCGATTAATGAATTAGAGTATTCAGAATTTGTGACGAAGCTGCGCGAAATTGCAGATCGCCTGAATGCACATTCAGATATTCCTGATATGAACCAGGTGATGTCCAATGCACGCGAACTACATCAGTTTGTGTCTGAGCATGACGCACAATTGAGTGTCAATGTATTGGCCAACGGCGCGCCATGGGCTGTTGGTACTTTACTTGCAGCGCTAGAAAAACAAGGGTTTGATATACGTCCAGACGGTCGCTTGGTAATGCCAGACGGCGATGGCGGCAATTTATTTACCTTATCCACCAATGTCAGCGTTAGCGAAACGGTTACTGCTCGCCTTACCTTATTACTCGATGTGCCTTGTGTTGCTCCATCGCGCGACGGTTTTGGTGCGATGGCTGCCTGTGCACGTTCATTGTCTACACGTCTTGGTGGTACGGTAGTCGATGACGGCAATCAGGCAATTTCTAAGGCTGCCCTAGATGAGATTGCAGGTCAAGTCAGTGAGTTTTATGCCGCTATGGCGGAAGCAGATATTGCTGCCGGCTCGACTCGCGCACAGCGTTTATTTAGCTGAATTCAATAAAAATATGGAAGAAGATTTATTCGGTTATTCAGTGTCGACAATTGAGTCAAAACTTTATAACAAATTAAAAGAGCGCGTTCAAACACTGCATGTAGAACTTAACCGTCATTCTCATCGTTATTACGATAATGATTCGCCTTCAATTTCGGATGCTGAATATGATGCTCTTTTTTTAGAGTTACAGCAGATCGAATTGAATTATCCATTGTTCAAATGGGCTGATAGCCCGACCTTTCGCGTTGGTGGCGCTCCTTTACCTGAGTTTAAGCAAGTCCAGCATGCAACATCAATGCTGTCTCTAAATAATGGTTTTGAGGAGCAGGATATTCGTGCTTTTGATCGTCGCGTCAGCGATGGTCTGGATACACAGCAAGCAGTGGAATACGCAATCGATCTGAAGTTTGATGGTCTTGCCATTAATCTTCGTTATGTAGATGGCGTATTCACGCAGGCGGCGACTCGTGGTGATGGATTTACGGGTGAAGATGTAACGGAAAACATCCGCACCATTCGCAGTATTCCTCTACGTTTAAATATAAAAGAACCACCTAAAGTATTGGATGTGCGCGGTGAAGTTTTGATGTTTAAAAGCGATTTTGAAAAACTCAATCAACGTCAGCGTGCAGCCGAGGCTAAAGAATTTGCGAATCCACGTAACGCGGCTGCCGGTAGTTTGCGTCAGCTAGATTCTAAAATCACTGCGCAGCGTAGCCTCAAATTTTTTGCTTACGGAATTGGCTCCCTGGAAGGTGCAAGTTTGCCTGGCTTGCAGCTATATTCTCATCGAGCTTTATTAGAATGGTACAAATCGATGGGCATTCCTGTCTGTGAGGAACAGGCCATCGTGCGGGGTGCGGACGGACTCTTGGATTTTTACAAGCAGATACAGCAACGACGATCACAATTGCCATATGAAATTGACGGTGTCGTCTACAAAGTTAACTCGTTCGTGCAGCAAGATACTTTAGGCTTTGTATCGCGTGCGCCACGCTTTGCGATTGCACATAAATTTCCGGCACAAGAAGCTTTAACCACAGTGTTAGATATTGAAGTCCAGGTCGGGCGTACTGGTGCAATTACTCCAGTGGCTCGTTTAGCGCCCGTATTTGTCGGCGGAGTCACCGTGACTAATGCGACCTTACATAATGAGGAAGAAGTGCGTCGCAAAGATATTCGTATTGGCGACACCGTGTCGGTGCGCCGTGCTGGCGACGTCATTCCTGAGGTGGTCGCGAGCATCTTAGAAAAACGTCCTGTTGACGCTAAAGAATTTGTAATGCCGACACAATGTCCCGTCTGCGGGTCAACAATTGTTAAACTGGAGGATGAGGCGATTGCCAGATGCTCCGGTGGGTGGATAAAATGTATTGCTCAAAGAAAAGGTGGTTTGTTCCACTTTGCTTCACGCAAGGCCATGAATATTGATGGCGTCGGCGAGCAATTAATCGATCAATTGGTCGATAAGCAGGTAGTGACAACAGCAGCAGATTTATATAAATTAGGTTTAACGTCCTTAGTAGCGCTGGATAGAATGGCCGATAAGTCTGCGCAGAACATTCTGGGGGCGCTGGAGAATTCTAAAGCCACGAGTTTTGCCCGTTTTATTTATGCATTAGGGATTCGTCATGTCGGCGAGTCGACTGCAAAAGATTTAGCGGCGACTTTTGGTAATGCCGATGCACTAATCGAGGCGACCGAAGAGCAGCTACTGGCGGTATCTGATGTAGGCCCCGTGGTTGCGAAGTCGATAAGATTATTTTTTGCCGATCCGCTGAATGTCGAGCTAGTGCAGCAGTTACTGGCATCTGGAATACATTGGCCAGAAGCAGCGCAAAAAGAAGTCGGCTCTTTACATTTGCTTGGGCAGACGTTTGTGTTAACCGGAACCTTGCCAACACTAAGTCGCGATCAGGCAGGTGCTTTGATAGAAAGTGCAGGTGGTAAAGTAGCTGGTTCGGTATCAAAAAAAACCAGTTATGTCGTTGCCGGAGATGATGCTGGTAGTAAGTTGTTAAAAGCGCAGGAATTGGGTATCCCTTTACTGACCGAAGCGGAATTGCTTCAACTCTGTTCAAGGAATTAAGATGAGAAAAATTAGAAAAGCAGTATTTCCTGTTGCTGGTTTAGGTAGCCGTTTTTTACCTGCGACAAAAGCGCAACCAAAAGAAATGTTACCCATCGTCGATAAGCCACTGATCCAATACGCGGTAGAAGAAGCGGTTGAGGCAGGTATTACCGAAAT
The DNA here is from genome assembly GCF_040544445.1 of Undibacterium sp. GrIS 1.8. NCBI lineage: Bacteria > Pseudomonadati > Pseudomonadota > Betaproteobacteria > Burkholderiales > Oxalobacteraceae > Undibacterium > Undibacterium sp. GrIS 1.8. The sequence continues at coordinate 65,604 of NZ_JBEONQ010000004.1, forward strand.
GGTGTTCATCACAGGTCGCGCCAAACGTGCGATTGAAGATCATTTTGATAAAGCTTATGAGTTAGAAAGTGAGTTGGAAGCCGCAGGTAAACAGGCTTTGCTGGACCTGGTCAGAAACGTTATTCCAAAAAACATCAATTGTATTTATATTCGCCAACAAGCTGCTTTAGGTTTGGGTCATGCCGTTTTGTGTGCCCGTCCGGTGATTGGTGATGATCCTTTCGCTGTGTTGCTAGCGGATGATTTGATGGATGCAGATGAAGGTTATCCATCCGTTATGACGCAAATGGCTCGCTTGTATGAAGAAGAGGGTGGTAGTGTGATTGCAGTGCAGGATGTGCCGCATGAATTTACCCGCCAATACGGTATCGTCAGCGGTACGCCGTATAAAGATCGCGTAGAGAAAATGCACGGCATTGTCGAAAAACCTAAACCAGAAGATGCGCCATCTAATCTGGCGGTAGTTGGACGTTATGTTTTGTCAGCACGTATTTTTGGATATTTAGAAAAGCTGGGCAAAGGCTCCGGAGGAGAAATCCAGCTCACTGACGGCATCGCCGCAATGCTGAAGGATTATCCTGTGTATGCTTATCGCGCTGCCGCGACTCGCTATGATTGTGGTTCTAAACTTGGTTATCTCAAAGCCAGCGTCGCCTTGGGTTTAAAGCATCCAGAGACCGGAGCAGAATTTTCTGAGTATCTACGTAGTCTTAAATCTACTTAAGCTTCGCTTTGATATCAGGCCAAACGTGATGTTCAATTGCGTTTGGCCTTTTTGTTTCTACCAATTTTTTAAATTAACCCAAGCTGCTGAAAGCCAAGGAGTCTTTTTATGATTCATCCGATTTTAAAAATGGGCGACTCTCGTCTTTTACGTAAAGCAGAGCCAGTGAAGCAATTTAATACAGAAGAGCTAAACAGCCTGGTCAAAGACATGTTTGAAACCATGGTTGCGGCCAATGGCGCTGGTTTGGCAGCGCCGCAAATTGGAGTTAATTTGCAGTTAGTGATTTTTGGTTTTAAAGATAATCCACGTTACCCAGACGCCCCAAGAGTGCCGGAAACAGTCTTACTGAATCCCGTGCTAACGCCATTGTCTGATGAGACCGACGATGCCTGGGAGGGATGTTTGTCAGTGCCCGGAATGCGCGGCCTTGTGCCACGCTGGAGCAAATTACGCTATGAGGGCTTTGACCAATTCGGCAATCCCATATCTCGTGAAGTCGATGGCTTTCATGCGCGCGTAGTGCAACATGAATGCGACCATTTGGATGGCGTCTTATATCCAACGCGAATTAAAGATTTGACGAAGTTTGGTTTTACCGAAGTCCTGTTCCCAGACATGGATCAGGGCGATGACGATTGAAGCTTCGCTAGCAGATTCAACGCACTACGACAGCTTTTTCATCGGCATTAATTAATATACTCCCACTGGGTATTTTTTAATTGTCCATATAAAACATCGACAATAGACGGTTTTTCAATAAAAAATAGGGGAGTATATTCTTCTTGCTAGGGTTGATAGGGTATGTAGTGTTAGTTAAAACTGCTCGTCGTCACGCAAGTAGCGCCACTGACCTTCGGGTAAATTTCCCAGCCTGACTTTCCCTATGCGTACCCGTTTCAAGCCCAGCACTTTTAAGCCGACCATCTCGCACATGCGGCGAATCTGGCGCTTTTTACCTTCGCGCAAAACAAACTTAAGCTGATCTTCATTGAGCCAACTGACTCTGGCAGGGAGCAATTTTTTACCATCTAACATCAAGCCGTGATTGAGACGCTTTAATTCTGCATCGGGTAGGGTGCCTGTTTTGCCATATTGAACGCGAACCAGATATTCTTTTTCTACCAATGTGTCTTGCCCGATCAGTTGCTTGGCAATTCGACCATCTTGGGTCAATACCAATAAGCCGACAGAGTCGATATCCAGACGTCCTGCTGGCACCAGGCTTCTGAGTTGGGTTGGATGGAATTGCGCATCTACCGCGCATTCAGTCCAACGAGCTTCTGGTTTGATCAATGCAATCGCCGGTGTATAGCCATCTTCAGCTTGACCACTGACATAGCCGACCGGTTTATTGATGAGGATGGTGACGCGTTTTGATTGTTCCGCCGCGGCTTGACGCTCGACTGAAATTTGCTGGTCTGGCAGCACCTTACTGCCGAGTTCAGAAACTACTTTGCCGTCAACTCTGACCCATCCGCGCGCGATCCATTCGTCGGCTTCGCGGCGTGAGCAGATGCCCAATTCAGACATTCGTTTCGATAGGCGTACAAGTTCGGTCATGGCAAAGATAATCAATTAATAGTGATGAAAATAACGTTAAGTAAGTCTTAATTAAACGCGAGGTAGTCGTTTAATGGCTCAATAACAGGTAGGGCGTTGCATTAAAACAGAGATGCTAGAGATTTGTTTAGTTTTTAGAAAATATCTATTTGATTCAGCCTAAATCCGTAACGCATCCAATAGCTCAGTCTCAAATTGTAATTGGTTTTTAGCTCTTTGTAGCGAGGCACCATCGACCAGAAAAACGTCTTCTACCCGCTCACCAAGCGTCATAATTTTGGCTGTATGCAAATTAATTTTATATTTGGTTAATACGTTTGCAATCGAGTACAGTAGACCGTTTCTATCATTGGCTGAGATTGATAATAAATAGTATTGACCACGCTCATCCGGCCTTAGATCTACGCTTGGCACTATCGGGAAGGTTCTGGACATGCGTGATAACCGACCACGGTTCGGAGGTGACAAGGCAGTCTGCTGTGTGAGCACCGTTGCCAGTTCATGCTCGATTAAATTAATGATGTCACGGTAGTTATTTGCAAAGGCAGGCTCAATCACCAAAAAAGTATCGAGCGCATAGCCGCTTTTAGTTGTGTGAATTTTCGCGTCTAAAATGCCAAAATTTTTGCTATCAAAATAATTGCAAATTCGTGCAAATAAATCAGCTTGATCTTGAACATAGACAGTGACTTGCAAGCCTTCGCCAATTGGTGATAAACGACAATTGACGACCGGAACTGTGCTGTTAATTTTGTCATACAGTGAACGCGTTTGCCAGGCGATATCGGAGGAATCATGACGTAAAAAATACGCCATATCCAGTTGCTGCCAAAGCGCCTCATGAGCATCTACTGGCAAACCAAAAAGACGTAAAGCTTTAAGTGCATCCTCCTGCCGATTTTTTAATTCTCTATCTTTAGACGGCGCTTCGCCGCCTAAAATTCGCAAGGTAATACGATATAAATCCTCTAGCAGTTTCCCTTTCCATGCATTCCAAACCTTAGGACTGGTGCCTCGAATGTCTGCGACCGTGAGCAGATATAGCGCTGTGAGGTGACGTTCGTCCTTCACTATTTTTGCAAATGCCTGTACAACATCGGGATCAGATAAATCCTGTTTTTGTGCGAAATGCGACATCGTCAAATGCTGCTGTACTAAAAATATAATCAACTCAGAATTGGCTTTAGATATGCCATGATCAAAGCAAAATTTCTTTGCATCTGCCATACCTAAGACAGAATGATCGCCGCCGCGTCCTTTGGCGATATCATGGAAAAGTGCCGCGATATATAACATCCATGGTTGCGTAAAGTTCGCCATTAACTGGCTGCAAAATGGGTATTCATGTGCATGTTCTGTCATCGTAAAACGACGTATATTGCGTACCACCATCAAGATGTGTTGATCTACTGTGTAAGCATGAAAAAGGTCGTGCTGCATCTGACCAATAATACGTCTGAAGTTAGGCAGATAGCGGCCCAGAATACTCATCTGGTTCATGCGACGTAACGCATGAGTAATCCCCCGCGGTGACTGCAGAATCTGCAAAAACATCGCACGATTAAAAATATCATGGCGGAATCCCGCATCAATCAAAAAGCGGGCATGCCACAAGGCGCGCATGGTGCGTGCGGTCATCCCTTTCAATTCAGGGTGTTGCACCAGCAGCAGAAATACTTCTAGTATCGCAGACGGTGTTGACTGAAAAAGCTCATCCCGAGCCATCTCAATAAAGCCGTTTACTTCATTAAAACGCAGATTGATTGGGCGTGGGACGGACGGTTGAGGAAACAAGCTGGCTTCAATATTTTGCAGCAAGATCATATTGAGTTGCGTGACGGTTTTTGCTGCCCAATAGTAGCGCTGCATTAAGTGTTCACTGGCTCTGCGCGAATCAGTAGTCTTAAATCCAAAAGTCTCAGCAATCGCTGTTTGCACATCAAATATCAGCCTATCTTCGCGTCGACCTGCGTGAATATGCAGCCTTATGCGAATATCTTTGAAGGCGCGCTCATTGCGCTTAAGTTGGTGTGCTTCGGTCGGCGTAATTAAGCCACGATCAGCGAGTTCCCGCCATGAGTTGCCTAAGTTAGCAGCTTTAGCGACCCATAAAATCACCTGCAGGTCTCTTAGTCCCCCAGGGCTCTCTTTGCAGTTTGGTTCTAGGCTGTAGGCAGTATCTTCATACTTGACATGCCGCTGACGCATTTCCAGTAGTTTTTCCTGGAAAAACTGCTGTGGGTTTATATCAGCAAGATAGGCTGCTTGTAGTTCACGGAATAACTTACGGCTGCCAGTAACTAAGCGCGCTTCCAGCAAACAAGTTTTAACGGTAAGGTCTACTTTTGCTTCTTGCATGCATTCGTCAACGGTGCGTATACTATGGCCAATATCGAGTCCGATATCCCAAAAAATCTGCACTAATTGTTCCAGCTTTGCACGCGTCAGACTATCTGGCTGTGCAGACAGTAGAATCATCACGTCTACATCAGAATAGGGGAATAATTCTCCTCGCCCATAACCACCAACTGCGACCAGCGCGGTGCTGGTCGGGAAGTTAAATTTTTTCCAAATTTTGATTAAAACGTTATCAACATTGCGGCACAAGTCGTGCAGTAATTGTTCCGCTTTGTGATTTTCTGTGAATGCAGCGATGACCAACTGTTGCGCTGCTTTGAGTTCTTCTTTGAACTCTAATGCGGAAATGTTTGCAACAGCGGCCGTCATTATGCTGGCAGGTTTTGCGTCGAGCCGGCCAAAATAAATGCCGGAGGCGGAGGTGATCCCGCAGATAAGGTCAATACTTCATAACCTGTTTCTGTGACCAGAATTGTGTGTTCCCACTGTGCAGACAAGCTGCGGTCTTTTGTTTTAATGGTCCAGCCGTCACCCATTTCACGAATATCACGACGACCAGCATTAATCATCGGTTCTATAGTGAATATCATGCCAGGCACTAATTTCTCTAATGTGCCAGGACGCCCGTAATGAAGTACTTGTGGTTCTTCATGGAAAACTTTGCCGATGCCGTGACCGCAAAATTCACGAACCACGCTATAGCCAGCTTTTTCTGCGTGTTGTTGAATGATATGGCCGATATCGCCCAAATGATTACCCGGTTTTACTTTGGAAATACCTAACCACATGCATTCGTATGTGATCTCATTAAGACGTTTTGCCAAAATCGATGGCTCACCAACCAAGAACATACGGCTATTATCCCCGTGGTAGCCATCTTTGATCACAGTAATGTCTAAATTGACAACATCGCCACTTTTTAATATTTTATCCCCAGGAATTCCATGGCAAATTACGTCGTTGACCGAAGTGCAAATCGCCTTTGGGTAAGGCGTGTAGCCAGGTGGGCAATAGTTTAATGGAGCCGGGATGGTACCTTGGACATTGGCCATGTATTCATGACACAATCTGTCTAATTCACCCGTAGTTACGCCTACTTTGACGAATGGCGTAATGTAATCCAGTACTTCCGAGCCAAGTCGGCCTGCTATACGCATTCCTGCGATATCTTCCGGTGTTTTAATTGAGATAGATGTCATGCTGAGCCAAATAAGATGAATATAAGTAAGCTCTAATTATAGTCGAGGCAAGAGCCGTTCGCTGGCCGATCATTGCGCGCTTGAATTTAGGGCTCATTTCGTAGTAGAATAGAAGGCTAGTTTGGAAAAATGCATCACCAAGCTAAAGAAAAACTACAAATCGGCCGTGAAAAGTTGATTGAAAAATTATTTATTAATGCACGAATCTGATCAACAAGGGTGTCTGGAATTACATAATATTTCCCAGATCACTGACTGGATTCAAGACCTAACCCTGGAGTTAACATGTCTGTAACAATGCGCGAAATGCTGGAAGCTGGCGTCCATTTTGGTCACCAAACCCGTTTTTGGAATCCAAAAATGGCACCGTTCATCTTCGGTCATCGCAATAAAATTCATATCGTCAACCTGGAAAAAACTCTGGGTATGTATCAAGAGGCGATGCAATACATCCGTCAATTATCAGCAAATCGCGGCACAATTTTGTTGGTTGGTACAAAACGTCAAGCACGCGACATCATGGCAGCAGAAGCGCAACGCGCTGGTATGCCTTTCGTTGACCAGCGTTGGTTGGGTGGTATGTTGACTAACTTCAAAACAGTCAAAACATCGATCAAACGTTTGAAAGATATGGAAGCTTCTGTAGAAGATGGTTCCGTAGAAAAGTTGAGTAAAAAAGAAGCGTTGATGTTCCAGCGTGAAATCGTTAAATTGCAAAAAGCAATCGGCGGTATCAAGGATATGGGTGGTATTCCTGACGCAATTTTCGTAGTTGACGTTGGCTATCATAAAGGCGCTATCACTGAAGCTGCTAAATTGGGTATCCCAGTTATCGGCGTAGTTGATACTAATCACTCTCCTGAAGGTGTTACTTACATCATTCCAGGTAACGATGACTCCTCCAAGGCAATCGCTTTGTACGCTCGCGGCGTTGCTGATGCAATTCTCGAAGGCCGTGCTAATGCTGTCAACGAAGTGTTGGAAGCCGTTAAGCCAAGTGCTGATGAATTCGTCGAAGTGGCAGATCAAGCTTAATTGCTTAAAAGCTACGAACTGAGTTCGCAAGTAAGGTGATGGTAAAGGGGCAACAGTCGTTCGCCCCTTTTTTTAAATAAATTTTGATGTTGGTGCTTATCAATAGATGGCACTATCAATTTAGGAGAAAAACATGGCAGTGATTACAGCAGCGATGGTAGGTGAATTGCGCGCAAAGACAGATGCGCCGATGATGGAGTGCAAAAAAGCTTTGACTGAAGCCGAAGGTAATATGGATCGCGCAGAAGAATTGCTCCGTATTAAACTTGGTGGCAAAGCATCGAAAGCGGCATCCCGTATTACTGCAGAAGGCGTAGTAGCTAGTTACTTAACTGGTAATGTTGGCGCAATGATTGAAGTTAATTGCGAAACTGACTTTGTTACCAAGAACGATGACTTTTTGGCGTTAGTAAACAATTGTGCGAAGTTGGTTGCAGAGCATAACCCTGCTGACGTAGCAGCTTTATCAGCTTTGCCACTGGAAGGCGGCACAGTAGAGTCAGTGCGCGCTGCACTGATCGGGAAAATCGGCGAAAACATGTCAATTCGCCGTTTTGTACGTTTTGATACTGAATCTAAATTAGCAGCTTACTTGCACGGTACTCGTATCGGTGTTGTAGTTGACTTTAATGCCGCTGATGATCAGGTCGGTAAAGATGTTGCTATGCACATTGCCGCAATGAAACCAGTTTCATTGTCCTCTGAGCAAGTTCCTGCTGAATTGATTGAGAAAGAACGTTCAGTAGCCTCTCAGAAAGCAGCTGAGTCTGGTAAGCCAGCAGATATCGTTGCTAAAATGGTTGATGGTTCGATTCAGAAGTTTTTGAAAGAAGTCTCGCTGTTGAATCAAACATTTGTGAAGAACGACAAGCAAACAGTCGAGCAAATGTTGAAGGCGGCAAATGCTTCCGTCAAATCTTTCACAATGTATGTGGTTGGTGAAGGCATTGAGAAAAAGCAAGATGATTTCGCTGCGGAAGTAGCTGCTCAGGTGGCAGCGGCAAAGCAGGCGTAAGCAAGAATGCGGGCCGAAAGGCCCGTTTTTTTAAACTGTCCGCTTTTTAAATGTATAGATACAGTGTGCTAATTAGGTGCACTAGTTTGCATTAAATTACTATCTAGTATTTACATTTAGTGAAGCTATTTAATGCAGCTCGTTTCTCAGCTTTTAGCCTGTAAGAAATTAATCGTCTAAATCCATAAGGAGTCCAGAACGTGACAAACGTAACGAACGCAAAGCCAGCTTACAAACGTGTCCTGTTGAAGCTCTCTGGTGAGGCCTTGATGGGAGATGATGCCTTCGGAATTAATCGCGCAACAATTGAGCGTATGGTTGCTGATGTCGCTGAAGTCTCAAGGCTTGGTGTTGAATTGGCGATTGTTATTGGAGGCGGCAATATTTTTCGCGGTGTGGCGCCCGGTGCGCAAGGTATGGATCGGGCCACAGCGGATTATATGGGGATGCTTGCAACTGTAATGAATTCCCTTGCATTGGCGGATGCGATGCGTCAGGCGGGTATTACTGCCAGGGTTATGTCAGCAATTGGGATCGATCAAGTGGTTGAGCCTTACGTCCGGCCTAAAGCATTGCAATATCTGGAGGAGGGTAAAGTTGTTGTATTTGCAGCTGGAACAGGTAATCCGTTCTTTACTACAGATACTGCCGCTGCTTTAAGAGGATCAGAAATTGGTGCTGAGATCGTTTTAAAAGCAACCAAGGTCGATGGCGTTTATACTGCCGACCCAAAGAAAGATGCGACTGCAACACGTTACACTACGATTTCTTTTGATGAAGCAATCTCACGCCATTTGCAGGTAATGGACGCAACTGCATTTGCGTTATGTAGAGATCAAAAATTACCAATCAAAGTGTTCTCAATTGTCAAACCTGGTGCGCTAAGAAACGTCATCATGGGAGCAGACGAAGGCACCTTGGTGCACGTATAATTTTATCGGACGTACTACTGAATTGATAAGTTGATGTATAGGAGGGCGGCATGACCGTTGCAGATGTAAAGAAAAATACTGAACAAAGAATGCAAAAAACGATAGAGACGCTGAAGGCGGATTTGTCCAAAGTCCGTACTGGCCGCGCGCACACCGGCATTCTTGATCATGTTCAAGTTGATTACTATGGTACGGCAACACATATTACACAAGTTGCGAACGTGACCTTAATCGATGCCCGTACTATCGGTGTTCAACCTTGGGAAAAGAAAATGATTTCTGCGGTTGAGAAGGCGATTCGTGATGCGGATTTAGGTTTGAATCCGTCCACGCAAGGTGACATGATCCGAGTACCAACCCCTGCGTTGACAGAAGAGCGTCGTAAAGAAATGGTTAAGTTAGTTAAGAATGAGGGCGAAGATGGAAAAATCGCCATCCGTAATATTCGCCGTGATGCTAACGAATCACTCAAGAAAATTCTCAAGGATAAAGAGTGTTCTGAGGATGATGAGCGTCGGGCTCAAGATGATATACAGAAGCTGACCGATAAGTTTGTTAGTGAAGTAGACAAGCTGCTTGCTGAAAAAGAAAAAGAAGTATTGACGGTATAGATTGCCCCGGTATTTCCTTGCTCCTATTTGCCTTGGGCGTTTAATTAAATTTTTTGCTCAAGGCAGAAAAGAAGTAATTCATTCTGGATATTCATGACTCACATTAGCTCTACAAAAGATGTTCCCGTTGTCGATAATGTGCCTAAGCATGTAGCTATTATCATGGATGGTAATGGGCGTTGGGCTACTAAGCGCTTTTTGCCACGTGTTGCAGGACATGCTAAAGGGGTAGACGCCGTTCGTGTCATCGTCGAGGCATGTGCAATCAGGGGTGTGCAATACCTGACTCTTTTTGCCTTTAGTTCTGAAAACTGGCGTCGGCCTGCAGATGAAGTTTCTTTATTGATGCGCTTATTTGTTACTGCGCTTGAGAAAGAAGTCGCAAAAATGCACGTCAACGATATTCGCTTGAAGGTTGTCGGTGATTTAAGTCGTTTTGATGCGCCATTGCAGAAAATGATACAAGCAGCAGAGACAAAGACGGCGAACAATGCCGGGCTCACAGTCACCATCTGCGCTAACTATGGTGGCCGCTGGGATGTAGTGCAAGCCTTTAATCGATTGGTACAAGAGGGGCAAGTTAGTATGCCGATTGATGAGGATCAATTAGCGCCTTATTTGTCTATGGCGTATGCCCCCGAGCCAGATCTTTTTATCCGTACTGGCGGCGAAACAAGAATTTCTAATTTTTTACTGTGGCAATTGGCCTACAGTGAGCTGTACTTTACCGAGACCTACTGGCCTGACTTTGATGCTGCAGCGCTAGATACGGCCATCACATCCTATCAAACAAGAGAACGAAGATTTGGCCGAACCAGTGCGCAATTGGTAGGACAAACATCGTCATAGCCCTCAGGCGATTTAATGCTTAAAACTCGTGTCATTACGGCATTGCTATTATTGGCAATTTTATTGCCGATTCTTTATTCGGGTTCTTTTATTGCGTTTACGATCATCGCAACCTTGTTCTTGGGCGCCGCAATGTGGGAAAACCAACGTCTGTTTCAGAACCCGGCTCCTATTGTTATTGCCCTTATTTGGGCGGGCTTATTTGCGGGCTTAACTGTTAGTAATGCGGCTATTTCTCAACCTATGCTGTTTGCTTTGTCTACCGCATTTTGGGTAGTTAAATTTATTCCCTCGCTAGCCAGAGGTCTTCCGGCTCGTAATAACGGAATTGCTAACTCTCTATTTAGTGGTATGTATAGCGCATCTATTTTTGCTTGTTTTGTCGCGATAACCAGTTTGTTCAATTACTCCCCGATTTTTTTGTTATCTATCATGGCGATAGTCTGGGTTGCTGATATCGGAGCCTATTTTTCTGGAAAAGCTTTTGGTAAACATAAGCTGGCACCAAGTATTTCACCCGGCAAGTCTTGGGAGGGAGCGATAGGCGGCTGGATTGCTGTACTGCTGATTAGTTTTTCTGCGAGCCAAGTTGACGTGCTTTCTGGTACTTTTCCTTCCAAAGTATTAATCTCGTTTGGAATTTTGGGCTTTGTTGGCATTATGAGTCTGTTGGTTGTCGCCAGTGTTGTGGGCGATTTATTTGAATCCTCATTAAAACGCCGTGCAGGTTTCAAAGACAGCAGTGCTTTACTGCCGGGTCATGGCGGTGTGCTTGACAGGATTGACGCCTTAATCCCCGTATTACCCATTGCTGCGATCATTGTTTTATGGATGAAGTAAGTATGACGACGAGCGTATCAAGTATACAAAAACTCTGCATTTTAGGTTCAACCGGTTCTATCGGGGTTTCTACTCTGGATGTGGTTGCCAGACATCCAGATCGCTATCAGGTATTTGCTTTAACAGCACATAGTCAAGTTGAAAAATTGGCGCTGCAATGTGAGCAATTTAATCCGCAGATTGCAGTGGTTGGTTCCGCTAAGGCGGCTTCTGAATTACAGCGGCTACTGCTTGGAAAGAATCTAAAGACTGAAGTCAGTTATGGCTCACAAGCCCTATGTGATGTGGCGAGCTCTGTCGATTGTGATACGGTAATGGCGGCAATTGTCGGCGCTGCTGGTTTGCCTGCATCCTTAGCTGCAGCTAGGGCGGGTAAGAAAGTTTTACTTGCGAACAAAGAAGCCTTAGTCATGTCTGGCCAGATATTTATCAATACTGTTCGTGATAGCGGCGCTACTTTACTACCCATAGACAGCGAGCATAATGCGATCTTCCAATGCTTGCCGCATAATTACAATCGACATCCATCTGAATATGGAATCAGCAAGATTATCTTGACCGCATCTGGGGGGCCTTTTTTAAATCGCAATTTAGAATCCTTATCCGATGTAACGCCTGACGAGGCCGTGGCGCATCCAAACTGGGTCATGGGCAGGAAGATTTCGATTGATTCCGCCACCATGATGAATAAGGGCTTAGAGGTAATTGAGGCGCACTGGTTATTTGCTACGCCTGCAGAGCAAATTGAAGTTTTGATACATCCTCAGAGCGTCATTCACTCTATGGTTTCCTACAATGATGGCTCAGTCCTTGCCCAGATGGGGAATCCGGATATGCGCACACCGATTGCTTACGGTCTAGCCTACCCAGAACGAATTGCATCTGGCGTCGCACCACTTGATCTGGTTAAAATCGCTAAACTCCATTTCGAAGCGCCAGACTTTAAGCGTTTTCCTTGTCTTGATCTGGCTTATGCTGCGTTGAAAGCGGGCCAAACTGCATCAACTATATTGAACGCAAGTAATGAAGTCGCTGTCCAAGCGTTTTTGGACGGCAAAATTGGTTTCAGGATGATTGATCAAATTATTGCTCGTGTATTAGACAAAATTGCATTATCTAGCGCGGATGACATTGAATCCATTCTTGAGTGCGATAAAGAAACGCGAGTAATTACTCAGGCTTTGCTCGCTTCATGATTCAAATACAAACTTTTTTACAAACTGTCCTAGCCTTTGCATTTGCGCTGGGTACTCTTGTGATTATTCACGAGCTTGGACATTATTTTGTCGCCAGACTTTGCGGTGTTAAAGTTTTACGTTTTTCTGTGGGTATGGGGCGAGTTATTTACTCAAAAAATTTTGGTAAAGACCAGACTGAATGGGCTTTATCAATTTTACCTTTGGGCGGTTACGTCAAAATGCTTGACGCCAGAGAGCAGGATGTTAGTAAGCTATCTGAGCATGAGTTAAGTAGGGAGTTTTGCAGACAGTCAGTTTGGAAGCGCATCGCCATTGTTGCCGCAGGTCCCATAGCTAATTTTTTGCTGGCAATTACTTTGTTTTCTGTTCTTTACTTGCATGGAGTTGCCGAGCCCAGTAGTAAAATTCGCGTACCTTCAAGTTCTTCATTGGCTTATCACTCAGGTTTGCGTCAAGGTGACGTGATCACTAGCGTAAATGATGAAAATGTACAAACTTGGTCTGACGTGCGCTGGAAGTTGCTTCAATTAGGTTTATCTAAAAGTAACGCGCAGTTAGTTGTCGCTAGGGTTAGTCAAAATAAACCGGAAATTCTTGATCACGTAACGATTGAACTCCCTTTATCCCAGCTCTCAAGTAAAGAGCTGGAAGCCGATTTTTTGACTCAATTGGGTTTTTCTGTTGCTCGTCCGGCGGCAATACTAGGCACAGTAGATCCCGATGGAGCTGCGAAGCGCGCTGGCTTGCAGGAGAAAGACCAAATTCTTGAAGTTGATGGTAGACCATTATTGGATGGCTTAGCATTTACCGAACTGGTCAATGCTTCCCCAAATAAAGCGATGCATTTGTTAGTCAAGCGAGGCGAACGAACTTTCGAACTTGATGTCACACCTGAGCAGCAAGTGATTAAGGATCAGACTATTGGCAGAATTAAAGTTGGATTGATGCTCGCACCAGAGATGGTGCAAGTAGAAACAACTATTTTGGATTCAGTGGTCAAGGGCATAAAAAGAACCTGGGATACCAGTATTTTGAATTTTAAAATGCTGGGGAAAATGGTGACTGGAGATATTTCTTTAAAGAATATTACAGGTCCCATTACGATTGCTGATTATGCAGGTCAGACCTCCAGAACCAGTGTCGTCAGTTACCTTAGCTTTATTGCTTTAATCAGTATTAGTCTTGGCGTCATGAATTTGCTCCCTATTCCTGTGTTGGATGGCGGGCATTTGTTGTATTATTCGCTGGAAGTTTTGACTGGAAGGGCTGTGTCAGAGCGTTTCGGTGAGATTGCACAGCGCGCAGGCGTAGTTTTATTAATGGCTTTGATGGCAGTTGCCTTTTTTAATGATATTTCACGACTAATGTCATAATGCGCAGCTGAAGCAAACTATGCTGCTGGTTGTCGATCTTTCCGGTAGAAATTTGAGATTAAATAACACCCAATGAAATTACATATCGAGCACTTTACTTTGCCAAATACTTTGCCTAAATTACGACGCCACATATTGGCATTAGCGGCTCTTGCCGTTTGTTCAGGAAGTGCATTGGCCGTTGAGCCATTCACTGTAAAAGATATCCGTGTAGAGGGTATTCAGCGAACCGAAGCAGGAACTGTATTTACTTATCTTCCCGTTAAAGTTGGCGAAGTATTTGATGATGCCAAGAGTATTACTGCAATCAAGTCTTTGTATGCGACAGGTTTCTTTAAAGACGTTCAAATCGAAGTGCAAAACGGTGTTTTAATTGTTTTGCTTGAAGAGCGTCCATCTATCGCTGGCGTCGAGTTCACCGGTACCAAAGAGTTTGAAAAAGATGCTTTGATTAAAGCCTTAAAAGATATTGGTGTTGGTGAAGCAAAAATCTTCGATAAAGCGACGGTGGATCGTGCAGAGCAAGAACTGAAACGTCAATATTTATCGCGCGGTTTGTATGGTGTTCAGATTACGACAACAATCACGCCAATTGAGCGTAACCGGGTAAATGTTACTTTTGCAGTTAATGAAGGTGATATCGCTCGCATTGCACAGATTACTTTAGTAGGTAATAAAGCGTTCTCCGATAGTGAATTACGTGAATTATTTGCGCTCTCAACACCTGGTTGGTTTAGTTGGTACACCAAGGCTGATCAATACTCAAAACAAAAATTGTCTGGCGATATAGAAACACTGCGATCTTTTTATCAAAATCGCGGTTATCTGGAAATGCAAATTGATTCCACGCAAATTTCTATTACCCCAGATAAAAAGAATATTTACATCACCATCAATATTATAGAAGGCGACAAATACACAGTATCTGACGTCAAGCTTGAAGGTGAGGTTTTCGGTCGTGAAGACGAACTGAAATCTTTGTTATCCCTAAAGAGCGGTGACATTTATAACGCTGCGAGATTAACGGATAGTACCAAACGTATTTCTGAGCGTATGGGTAACTTTGGTTACGCTTTTGCGAACGTTAATGCCAATCCGCAACTTGATAAAGAAAAGAAAGAAGTTGCGTTCACAATCTTTATCGATCCTGGTAAGCGAGTCTATGTACGCCGCATTAATCTTGCAGGTAACACCCGAACCAGAGACGAGGTAATTCGTAGAGAATTCCGTCAATTCGAAGGATCTTGGTATGACGGTGAAAAAATCAAAATTTCTCGCGATAGGGTTGATCGTCTTGGATATTTTAAAGACGTCAATATAGAAACGCCAGAAGTGCCAACTAGTACAGATCAAGTTGATGTGAATTTGACGATCACTGAGAAGCCGACCGGTAATATTTTGCTCGGTGCAGGTTACTCCGGCGCAGAAAAATTGACTTTAACAGGTTCAATTCAACAAGCAAATGCGTTTGGTAGTGGTGATACGATTGGGCTTGATGTCAATACAAGCCGTCAAAACCGTACTATTGCAGTGACTCATGTCGATCCTTATTTCACTGATGATGGCGTAAGTCGCAGTTTTGATCTTTACTTGCGTACAACTAGACCAATCATTGGTAGTTATGGTGATTATAAAGTTAAAACAACTGGCGGTAACGTTCGGTTTGGTGTGCCATTTTCTGAGGTTGATACCGTATTCTTTGGTTTGGGTATTGAACGCACGGATGTACAGACTTTTTCGCCTCTCGATGGCATACAAAGTCCATCGCGGTATTTGACATACGTCGCTACGTACGGTGACGGCATTAAAGATATCTCTAATCCTCTCTATGGCGTTGGTAACGCAGTTACTACGGCTTTTCCATTAACAGCGGCGTGGCAGAGAGATAGTCGAGATAGCGCTCTGACACCATCGATTGGTCGTTATCAACGTGCGAATTTGGAAGTTGCTGCTATAGGTAGTTTCAAATATTATCGCGCAATTTATCAGCATCAATATTTCAAACCTATTTATCGCTCAGTTGTGTTGGCGATGAATGGTGAGTTTGATTATGGTCACGGTCTTGGGGGTAACCCGTATCCATTGTTTAAGAACTTTTATGCGGGCGGTATTGGCTCTGTCCGCGGTTATGAACCGTCTTCTTTGGGAAGTCGAGATTCAAATAATGATGCTTTGGGTGGCGCTTCCAGGTTGTTCGGTAATATAGAGCTACAATTGCCATTCCCGGGTGCTGATAAGTCGTTAAGATGGTTTACTTTCCTGGATGGTGGTAACGTCTTTGATGAAGGTCAAAAAATACGTATCAGTGATATGCGATACTCTGCTGGTATGGGGATTAGCTGGATTTCACCTGTAGGTCCTTTGAAGTTGAGTATTGGTAAAGCATTGAATGCAAAACCAGAAGATAAAAAACAAGCTTTCCAATTTCAATTGGGTGCTGGATTTTAAACAAACGGTCTGCTAAGTTTTAACTTGTTTGAGTTTGTATTTGAGAGTGTTTTTCGGAGAATATTTTGAGTCAACTTACTACCCCGTCCAAATTGTTGCAAAGCCTGATGGTTTGTGCGGCCTGTTTTGTCAGCGTTGCTCAAGTCCATGCACAGGATTCCAGAGTCGCTATTTTTGATTCTCAACGTGTTATGCGTGAGTCTGGTCCAGCCAAAGCTGCCGAAGAAAAAATTAAACAAGAGTTTTCTAAGCGCGGCAAAGAAGTTGATGATTTGGGCCTTAAAATTAAAGCAATGGCAGAAAAGCTTGAAAAAGATGCTCCCGTTATTTCTGAGTCTGAGCGAATTAAACGTCAGCGCGAGTTAACGGATCTGGATCAGGATTTCAAACGCAAACAACGTATTTTTAGCGAAGACCTGAATCAGCGTAAGAATGAAGAAATCGCTGCTTTAGTAGATCGCGCCGTAAAAGCCGTGAAGCAAATTGCCGAAGCTGAAAAATACGATATCGTCTTGCAAGATGCTGTCTACTTTAATCCACGCGTTGATATCACAGACAAGGTTCTCAAAGCCCTGTCCAAATAAAATATGACCACCATAAGCATTCGGCTGGGGGAATTGGTCGATCGCTTCGGTGGTCAATTAATTGGCTCTCCAGATGTTGATGTCACTGGCATCGCTCCTTTGAGTGACGCCGGTTCTAGCCAACTCAGCTTTTTATCCAACTCTAAATTATGTTCACAAGTATCGCAGACACGCGCTGCTGCATTGATCCTGTCTGCGACAGATCATGCTGCTCTCGGTGATTTATATCTTGGTATTTGCATTATCGTTGATAATCCTTATGTCTACTTTGCCCGGGTAGCCCAACATTTTGCTGCCTTACAAGCTATTCCTGCTGACAAAGGCGTACATCCAACTGCCTTCGTCAGTCCACATGCAGTCATCGCTCCCAGCGCCTCTATTGGTGCACATGCTACGGTTGAAGCCGAGGCCGTGATTGCTGAAAACGTCGTTATCGGCGCGGGTTGTTTTATCGGGCGAGGTGTAAACCTTGATGCCAATACACGAGTTCATCCTAATGTCACGATTTACGACTATTGTAGTATCGGTCAACGCGTGATTATTCATTCGGGTGCGGTGATTGGTGCTGATGGATTTGGCTTTGCAAATGAGCGTGGCTACTGGATTAAGATTCCGCAAACCGGGCGTGTGTTGATCGGTGATGATGTGGAAATTGGTGCGAATACCAGTATTGATCGCGGTGCACTCGCAGATACCATCATCGAAGAGGGCGTTAAGTTGGATAACCAAATTCAAATTGGGCATAACTGTCACATCGGAGCGCATACGGCAATGGCTGGCTGCGTCGGGGTTGCAGGTAGTGCCAAAATTGGAAAGCATTGCACATTTGGCGGTGCCGCCATGGTGTTAGGGCATTTAAATATCGTTGATAACGTACATATTTCGTCGGGTAGCATGGTCACCCGTTCCATTTTAGAACCGGGTCAATATACAGGTTTTTATCCATTAGCAAAAAATGCAGATTGGGAAAAAACTGCCTCGATTGTTCGTAATTTAAACAGCATGCGCGACAAAATCCGACAATTAGAAAAAACCATTAAATCGCTTACAGAAAAATCATCATGAACAGTCTCGATATCAATCAAATCAAGCAATATCTTCCACATCGTTACCCTATGTTGTTAGTAGATCGCGTTTTGGATTGGGAAAGCGGTAAGCGTATTACAGCGATCAAAAATGTGACCGCAAATGAAGAGTTTTTCAATGGCCATTTTCCGAATAAGCCAGTTATGCCCGGTGTTTTGATGATAGAAGCAATGGCACAAACTGCCGCGATTTTGTCTTTCCTGACGATGGATCAAAAACCGGATGAAAATACAATAGTCTACTTTTTAGGCATTGATGGCGCACGCTTTAAACGACCTGTAGAGCCTGGTGATCAATTAAGAATTGAAGTAGAAATTTTGCGTATTACCCGAGGTATCTGGAAATACAAAGCCAAAGCGACCGTTGATGGCCAACTTGCTGTAGAGGGCGAATTAATGTGTACCTTACGCTCAACCACTGACACTCCTACGACGGTGTAAATCATGGCGATCCATCCAACAGCACTGATTGATCCTAAAGCCTCATTGGACAGCTCGGTTGAGGTGGGTCCGTATTCGGTTATAGGACCCAATGTCTCGATCGGTGCCGGGACAAAAATTGCATCGCATGTGGTGATTGATGGCCACACCAGCATTGGTTGCGACAACCAGTTTCATCCGTTTTCATCCATAGGCGGCCCTGCACAGGACAAAAAATATGCTGGTGAAGCGACGCGTTTAGAAATTGGTGATCGTAACTTGATCCGTGAATTTTGTACCTTCAATTGCGGTACCGTGCAAGATAAAGGCCTGACCCGTATTGGTAGCGATAACTGGTTTTTAGCCTATGTGCATATTGCGCATGACTGCCAGGTTGGCAATCGTACGATCTTCTCCAACAATGCGGCATTAGCCGGTCATGTCCAGATTGGCGACTGGGTAATTTTAAGCGGCTTTGCGGCGGTACATCAATTTACTCAAATCGGCCCGCATGCTTTTGTCGGGATGAATACCAGCCTGACGCAAGACGTACCTCCTTTCGTGCTTTTGTCTGGCAACCCCGCTCAGGCGCATGGCATCAATATTGAAGGCTTGAAACGACGTGGGTTTGATCGTGCCCAAATCTCTGCTTTGCGCCAAGCCTACAAAACTATCTACAAGTCAGGTTTGACATTAGACGAGGCGAAATCTGCTTTGGATCAAGAGATTGCCGACTTGCCTGACAGCGAAGCGCAGCACGTCCAGCAAATGCGCCAGTTTCTTGATACCACCACACGCGGCATTGTGCGTTAATTTTAGCGGTATGCGGTAGCCCAATAAACTTTAGATGAGTTTTGAACGAGCTTCAACTAGGCTTAAATCAAGCTCCATTTACTTCACTGTGTTTGTGTACTTTTTGTATTGGACTACTCTTGTCAAACAATTCCGTCATTGCTATGGTCGCTGGTGAAACCTCTGGCGACATGCTGGCTAATCGTATGTTGTCCGGCCTCAGAAAACAATTACCTGATGCCGTAATGCATGGGATTGGCGGGCCAAGGATGGCTGAGTACGGTTTTATCAACGACTGGCCAATGGATAAACTGGCAGTACGTGGCTTGTTTGAAGTATTAGCGCATTACCGAGAGATCAGTGGGATTCGTAAACAATTGCGTGAGCGTTTGCTTGTAGAAAAGCCTGACGTATTTATCGGCGTTGACGCTCCAGACTTCAACCTGGATTTAGAAATCCAGCTCAAGCGAGCTGGTATACCGACCATGCATTACATCAGCCCGTCGATCTGGGCGTGGCGTGGCGGACGTATCAAAAAAATTGCTGAAGCCGTCTCGCATATGCTGGTCGTCTTTCCGTTTGAGGAAAAAATTTACCGCGATGCCGGTATTCCGGTCACCTATGTCGGCCATCCTTTAGCGCAAGTGATCCCGCTAGAAATCGACACTGCAGCTGCGCGGGAAGAACTGGGCTTTCCCGCGGATGCAAGAATCTTGACGGTGTTACCTGGCAGCCGGATGTCAGAAATTAAGTACAACACGGCGACGTTTATCAGTGCTGCAAAAATCTTATGTGCGCGCGATCCTCAGTTGCAAATCGTGGTGCCGATGGCTGGCTCCAAACAACGCAGTTACTACATCAAACTAGTGGTACAAGCCAAGTTAGAAGGTGTACCCGTGTTGCTGATCGATGGCCGATCACATACGGCAATTGCTGCTGCGGACGTTGTATTAGTCGCCTCAGGTACCGCGTCGCTAGAGGTCGCTTTATTTAAAAAACCAATGGTGATCGCTTATAAAATGATGGAAGCATCATGGCAAATCATGCGGCACATGGGGTATCAGCCATGGATAGGTTTGCCGAATATTCTTGAGCGTGAATTTGTCGTACCTGAATTTTTGCAAAGTGCCGCAACGCCAGAAGCTTTAGCAGAGGCTTTGTGGAAGCAATTAAACGATACGTCATTGCGTGACTCACTTCAGCAGCGTTTTACCGACATGCATCACACGCTATTACGTGATACAGCCGAATTGTCCTCCAATGCGGTGATGGCGGTGATGGATAAGCACCGCTCTGGCCGCTGATTTGTCTTACAGGTTTGATCAGGCTTCCGCGTCTGATAACATTGATTTTTCCTGACAAATTCAGACCTAGTTTTGCACAGATTTAAATATACTCCCCATTATTTTTAGTAAAATCGCTTTGTTGTCCAGACTTTACTTGGACACCTAATATATACGGGGTGGGAGTAATTTATTCTCTCAATCCATTATTCCAATGAGGAATCTGAGTTGAAAGCAAAGCTCTTGCTTAAAAATTAGGCTATCCTATGTCATCCCCTTCATTTGCTTTTTTATCTTATGTATATCGACTCTCATTGCCATATTAATTTCCCTGAACTGGCGATACGCATGCCAGAAATTATGTCGAAAATGGAGGAGAACGGTGTTACGCATGCCCTGTGCGTGTCGGTTGATTTGCCGCATTTTCCGCAGGTATTGGCACTGGCAGAAGCATATCCAAATATCTACGCGTCGGTGGGCGTCCATCCAGATTATGAAGACACCGAGGAGCCGAGTGCAGAGCAACTCGTGCACTTGTCACAGCATCCAAAAATTATTGCCATAGGCGAGACCGGCCTGGATTATTTCCGGCTGACAGGTGATCTGGAATGGCAGCGCGAGCGGTTCCGGCAGCATATCCGTGCCTCTAGGCTCAGTCGCAAGCCGTTGATTATCCACACCCGATCAGCCTCAGAAGACACCATCCGTATTATGCAAGAAGAGGGCGCTGGCATTGCCCAAGGTGGCGTTGGTGGTGTGATGCATTGCTTTACCGAGTCTTTAGAAGTTGCGCTGGCGGCGATTGAAATGGATTTTTATATTTCTTTCTCCGGTATCCTGACTTTTAAGAGTGCCAAAGATCTACAAGCGGTTGCACGTGCTTTGCCTTTAGAACGCATTTTGATCGAAACCGATTCACCTTATCTGGCACCCACGCCGCATCGAGGCAAAATGAATGAACCTGGTTTTGTGCGCCATGTGGGTGAATTTTTAGCTGACTTAAAAGGGATTTCAGTCAAACAGGTGCAAGAAGCGACGACTGAGAATTTTTTTAAATTATTCAATCTAGCGCAATAAGATGCAAAATCAATTCCGGATCAATTTAGAAACTAACTTCAGAGCTACTGATTTAGAAGGCAAGCTAAGATTAGTGCCAGTTTTTAGCCAACGCCGCACTGCACTTTGGATGCTGTCCATACTGCTGTTAGTTACCAATCTGTTTTTGCCTACTTCAGCACATGCAGGGTCTTACGACGATCTGATCACCGCCGTCAAATTTGATTATGTTGAAGTGGTTCAAGACCTGCTAGTTAAAGGCATCGACCCAAACTCGGTAGAGCCAGGCAGAGGCGAGACTATATTAATGCTCGCTCTGCGTGAACATTCCGACAAAGTGTTTAATCTACTAATGGCGCAGCCAGAGATAAAAATCGAGGCTAGAGCAAACAACGGTGATACCGCACTGATGATCGCCAGCTATGAGGATAACATCGAGGCAGTAAAAAAACTGATCGCCGCCGACGCGCAGATCAACCAGCCCGGCTGGACGGCGCTGCATTATGCCGCTGCAAAAGGCAATCTGGAAATCATCTCTCTACTGCTAGAGCATTCAGCATACATCGACACAGAATCGCCCAATAAAACCACGCCGTTGATGATGGCGGTACGTTCTGGCAAATCAGAAGCAATTACTTTGCTATTGGACGAGGGCGCGGACGCTACTGTAAAAAATCAACTAGGTTTGACCGCACTGGATTTTGCGCTGAAATACGAACAAAAAGAAATTGCTGAAATTTTAAAAGAGCATATAAAAAAGTATCACTGAATTGTTGGTCGATTGCCTTATTAATTCCACCAAAACGTCGTTAAAAATTTGGTCAAAGTTGAGTTAAAGTATGGTCAAAGTATGGTCACTGAGTAGTAACAAACAAGCGGCAAAATGAGCGTACTTCCGTGGTGCTTTATCGGCGTAAATTAACTGCTAAAACCGGGTTGCCAAGCCTTGTTCTATCGTGGTAAAGTTCGCGCTTCGTCTTATTGGAGTTTTTCTGTGGATAGTTATAGTAGTCGATCTTATATCGACCACACCTTGGCACTGTAACCTCAGAACTCCTGTCGCTACTTTGCCAGATAATGGCAAGTAGTGATGTCAAAAATAGCCTGCAACATCTGCATGCTGCACATCCTTACTTACCCCCACTAACGTACTTAACAACGTACTCAACGCATGCTTAATTTGGCGTAGCGGCTTAGCACCGGAAGCTTGTACTCTGCCTGACAGATACCCAAGTTCAGTAGCTTAGTTTGCCTGGCATGTGCTGTTTTTAGTCATGACCTATGCGTAGCTGGTCAGGGAGGTAGTTTGTTCGAACTTTTTAATCCGCAAAAACGCTCTGTACTCACGAGCGTTATCAAAGGGTCTTTAAGCGATCCTAACAAAGGGCCTAATCGCTGGGATTGGGCTTTATTGCCATTGGTTTTATTACTGATCGTTGCATTTGCCTTTGCCGCAATGCAGATGAGTCGTCCCTTTGTGGTCGGCGAGATTTTAGAGATCTCGCTTGATCCAAGTTACTTGCCTTATTACTTATTGCGCACAATTTTGCGTATGTTTACGGCTCTGGCTTTTGCTTTGTTGTTCAGCTTTGCTTTTGTCGCGATTGCCGTCAAATATGCAGCGGCAGAAAAAGTCATGATCCCATTGCTGGATATTTTGCAATCGCTGCCAATTCTGGGTTTTCAGGCAATTACGATTTCCCCGTTTATTGCGCTTTTTTCCGGTGATTTGTTGGGCGTTGAGTGCGCAGCGATTTTTGCGATCTTTACCTCGCAAGCCTGGAATATGACTTTTAGTCTGTATCAATCGGTGCGCACTGTGCCGCCAGAATTGAGTGAAGCCGCACGTATCTTCAGATTGTCTAGCTGGCAGCGGTTCTGGCGCTTAGAACTGCCATTTGCGATGCCAGGTTTGTTGTGGAACATGATGATGTCGATGTCAGGTGGCTGGTTTCTGCTAGTTGCTGCCGAGGCGATTTCTGTCGCTGGGCAAGATATTAAATTGCCGGGTATGGGCTCGTATATTGCAGTAGCGATTGAATCTAAAAACGGCATGGCAATTGCCTATGCGATTGCTGCCATGTTGACCGGTATTTTGCTCTACGACCAACTATTCTTCCGACCCTTATTGGCATGGGCAGATAAATTCCGTTTTGAAGAAAGTCAGGGCGAATCTGCGCAGCAATCCTGGTTGCTGGACTGGATGCGCAATAGTCATTGGTTCCGCGAATGGACTGAAAGTTTTTGGCAATGGTTAAGCCGCGCGTTGGGCTGGTTCAGCGTAACTTACGACGGTACATCGCCACAGGCAATTGTGCGTGAGCCGCATCCGTTTTGGTCTCGGGCATGGGATGTTTTTCTGGTGCTCGGTTCTGCCATTGCAGCTATTAGTTTGCTGGTATATATACATACCGAAGTTGGCTGGGGTGAGGTTGCGCATGTAGTTTTTCTGGGGTTTATCACCCTAACCCGCGTCATGTTATTAATTGGACTTGCTTCAGTGGTTTGGGTGCCGATTGCAGTATGGATAGGTTTGCGCCCGCAATACTCACAACGAGTGCAGGCCGTGGCGCAATTTTTAGCCGCGTTTCCGGTGAATTTTTTATTCCCTATCGTCGTTTTTATGATGGTACGTTTTGAACTCACACCGAATATCTGGCTCAGTCCGCTGATGGTGTTTGGTACTCAGTGGTACATCTTATTTAACGTGATTGCCGGTGCTTCTGCGATTCCGAACGAGTTGCGCCTGGCCGCAGATAATCTAGGTTTAAAAGGCTGGCTAAAGTGGAAGCGCGTGTATTTGCCCGCCATTTTCCCTAGCTACATCACTGGTGCAATTACGGCCAGCGGCGGCTCCTGGAATGCCAGTATCGTAGCTGAATATGTAACCTGGGGTAAAACGACTTTGATTGCTGATGGTCTGGGTAGTTACATCAAGCAAATGACCGAAGCAGGAGATTTTCATCGCAACGCGCTGGCGATTGGCGTGATGTGCGTTTTCGTCATGTTATTGAATCGGTTTTTCTGGCGCAAACTGTATTTGCTCGCTGAAGATCGCAGCCACTAGAATTTAGCGCATTGATATGCAGTCAAAACTGCTTTTAGCATCAGTGTGAAGAGGATAAATGATGACTCAAAAATTATTAATTGATTTAAACGCCGTAGCCAAATCCTTTCGTGCAGCCGATGGTACTGCCCGCTTAATTTTAGATAAGGTCGATTTCCAGCTAAAAGAAGGCGAGATCGTCGCCTTGCTGGGTAAATCCGGCTCTGGTAAATCTACTTTATTGCGCATCATGGCAGGCTTGATCCCTGCTGACAAAGGCAAGGTTGCTTACCGCGACAAACCGATTTATGGTCCGGTCGCGGGCGTTGCCATGGTGTTTCAATCATTCGCGCTATTCCCTTGGTTAACCGTGCAGCAAAATGTCGAGCTGGGTTTAGAGGCGCAAGGAGTTCCGGTCAAAGAACGGGAAGAGCGAGCCGATGCCGTTTTAGAGATGATCGGTCTGGCTGGTTTTGGCGGCGCTTTACCACGCGAACTTTCTGGCGGTATGAAGCAACGTGTAGGTATCGCCCGCGCACTGGTGACGAATCCAGATGTACTACTGATGGACGAAGCCTTCTCTGCGTTGGACGTTTTAACTGGCGAAACCTTACGTAACGATATGCTGGAGCTATGGGAGGAAAGCCGTATTCCAACCAAAGGCATTCTGATTGTTTCGCACAATATTGAAGAAGCCGTGATGATGGCAGATCGCATCATTATTTTGTCCAGCGACCCAGGCAGCGTGCGTTGTGAAATCAAAATTGATTTGCCGCGTCCACGCAATGTGGAGTCTGCCGAGGTGAGGGCTTTGATTGACGAGGTATATGGCCTTATGACTATGCGCCATACACCTGAAACCGTCTCTGGTCGTCCTTCGCCAGAGCATCTTGGCTACCGTTTGCCAGATACCGACGTCAGCCGGATCGAAGGCGTACTCGACTTACTGGCCGATGCACCGTTCAACGGTCGTGCCGATTTGCCGCAACTGGCAGAAGAATCTGAATTGTCAGATGAAGAATTATTCCCAACGTACGAGGCACTAGGCCTATTGGGTCTGGCAATCATCGAAAAAGGCGACATCATCCTGACGCCATTGGGACAACGGTATGTCGATGCCGATCAGGCCTTAAAGCAAGAACTCTTCGGACATCAATTATTAACCCACGTACCACTCGCCGCCAACATCCGCGGCAATTTAGAAATCGATCCGAACGGCAGCTTACCGGAAGAACCTTTCCTAGAATTACTGGCAGAATTTTTAGAAGCCGACGAAGCCAAGCGGGTACTAGAAATCGCGATTGAATGGGGACGTTATGGTGAAGTGTACGAGTATGACTACCGCACCGGCCGTCTGATTTTGCCTGAGCTGGAAGAGGATTAAATTGGGGTTCTGTTGCAATATCAGAAGCTATTTTTTTGGTCAGGGCAGATTCAAAATATCAGATCGGAGATGTAGTCGGCGAGGATATTGTTCTGTGTACTAGAACTTAGTTGGCGAGTGACATTACGACTGTAGATTGTATTTTTCCTTGTTCGGATGAAATATACCCAGTCTGGATGTTGCACTAAAAGCAAAAAAATTCTTTGGCTACACTGGCGGGGTACATGTGCCCCACAACATCGTCGCTACTTTTGCTTGAGGCTGAGATGTCATTTGGGTTTATGCTAAAGTAATCTTAGATTACTGACTAAAACCATATACTCCCACTTAAGATGTAAGAAATATACCCTAGTGTCCAATGATTATATGGGTGTGTAAAATATACCCGCAGAGAGTATATTGATTCAGATTCATCTTCGATGGATAGACGATCCTCACAAACTTCACCTAAGAGCCATTGCAAAAGTTTTGCAGGCCGGCTGTACGTCCAGCACAAACTTGGCATCACAGCATGGGGTGTTTTATTGGACATTGGGAAAACGGTCTGGAAAGGTCGCTAGCCTCGGGTGATAGTGCAAGCAGTGAGCAGTGAGTACTGAGCACTGAGCAAGCTAGTCGCATTGATTCATCTAATCCAGTGACGATTGCTAAATCTCTCTAAGCGAGCCTAAGCGTGCTGTCGCACCGATCTGTACAAGCCGCACCTGCTAGATTGAGCGTTTTAGTTTAATCAGCTCAGTCGAGGCGAACATCATGAAACGAAGAGATTTTTTGAGAGATGTGAGCGCTCTTGCAGTGGCTTCGCCTGTGTTGAGCTCGTGCTCCTCCGATATCCATCACGAACAACTCTTGCGTGACCTAAGGTCGCCGATGTCTGATCAGCCAGTTGGGGATGGCGGCTATTATTCCTCGCTGCTACGCGAACTGGTGCGTTACTCGACTCTGGCGCCATCGAGTCATAATACCCAATGCTGGCAATTTCAGTTGCAGCCGAAATTGGTCTCGATTATGCCGGATTTGACGCGGCGCTGTCCTGTCGTTGATCCAGATGATCATCATTTGTTTATTTCATTAGGTTGCGCCGCTGAGAACTTGGTGCATGCCGCATTGGCAAATGGTCTTTGGGCTGAACCGCGCTTTGACTCTGTCGGGGCTGGCGCCATTGCTATTTCGTTAGAGCCAACTCGAGCGCAGTCGTCCAGCTTTGCGGCAGCCATTCCGGTGCGTCAATCTACCCGAGGCGACTACGATAACCGGCCGCTGTCCAATGAAGAATTACGTTTGCTTGAACTGGCGGGCTCTAGCAATCATGGCGGTGGCATTCATCTCATGCTTATTACTGAGCATCGTATGGCAGAGAAAGTGCTGGAGTATGTCGTCGCTGGAAATACGGCGCAGATGAATAATGCTGCATTCGTCAAAGAATTAAAAAGCTGGATTCGTTTTAGTCCGCAGCAGGCGGATAGGACTGGCGATGGATTGTATGCGGCAGCATCTGGTAACCCAGCGATGCCAGAGTGGTTAGGGGGCCAAATGATGAATTGGTTTTTCACGCTCCGATCTGAGAATGAGCGCAATATCAGGCAAATCCGCAACTCGTCTGGCCTGGCAATATTTTTTTCTGACGTCAGTGATCCGGAACACTGGGTTGAGGTTGGTCGTTGTTATCAACGGTTCGCACTGCAAGCGACCGCACTGGGTATTCGTAATGCCATGCTGAATCAACCAGTTGAAGTAGGAACGATTCGGCCGCACTTTGCCACTGCGTTGGGATTGGGGAATGCGCGCCCCGATCTGGTTGTGCGTTTTGGCCGTGGCTCATTGCTACCTTACTCGATACGTAGACCAGTTAGTGCGGTACTAGATAGAGTGTAATCGTCTCTATTTTGCATCGTGTTGACAAGCTGACCCGATGTTTATTGAGCTAGAACTTACTTTATCTTCAGCTAACTTTTAATCAGATTGGCAATTTGCATAAGATCCGATCAGACCTTACGTAATGCTTTTTGCCATAGTCGACTTAAATCTGATTACTATCTGTTTAAATATACTCCCATCATTTATTTATAAAAATAGCTTAATGACCAATAATCATATGGGCATCTAATATATACACTGTGGGAGTATGTATTTATGCTTAGCTGTTCTTTAGAATATTCAGATTTCTCGTGCGAGCTTGTGCATGTTGCGGCGACCGCTGCAATCTGATTGCCAGCCTTGTTTTATTCCGGTTTTTTAAAATTACATTTGCTTACACTTACCTTGCTTAGCTACAAATCGGATAAGTATAATTACAATCATTCTCATTTGCATTCGTAGATTTTCGTAATGATTTGTTATTTTAATCAGATGAATTTTTACTAATTTGCATGTGATTAAGTAATTTTTGATGTGTGCCTAAATAACTATAAAAGCACAGCAGTAACAACCCGATGTGCTCTCATCAGTCTGATCCCGAAGGAATAAAAATAACATGCAGCAAGAAAAAATTGGCATCCATCACATGCTGAAGAAAACGTTTATGTCTCGATTTGCCGGATGCAACCGTCTTACGGTTTCGACGATTACTTCAAAGATTGCTACCAAGATTGCTACCAAGATCGCCTTATCAATTTGTCTGGTGACCATGATCAGCTCTTGTGGTGGCGGTTCTGGCGGCAGCGCTAGTTCTGCGGTTGCCAGTGGTGCCGTTGCCCCTTCTGATGCGGATGCAGATCTGAGTCCGCAAGCGGCGCTGGGCGCAAAGATTTTTAGAGATGCCAGCTTGTCAGCATCAGGCAAATTAGCTTGCGCGTCTTGCCATAATCCTGATAATGCTCATGCGCAAACCAATGATTTGTCAGTACAGTTAGGCGGGAAAAATTTAGACGTGCCGGGTTTTCGTGCCGCGCCTTCTTTGCGTTATCTGAATCTGACGCCGACTTTTTTCTTCGCCGCAGATGGCACGCCGACGGGTGGTTTTAATCGTGATGGCAGGGCGCTGACGCTGGCAATCCAGGCACAACGCCCGCTGCTGGCTGCGCATGAAATGGCGAATGCTAGCAAAGCAGATGTGCTGGCAAGTCTGAAGCGCGCAAGCTATGCAGAACAATTCCGGCAAGTGTTTGGTGCTGCTGTTTTGGATGATGCAGATACGGCGTTTGATCGCATCACATTCGCATTGCAGCAATATCAAAAAGAGGATAAAGATTTTCATCCTTATGATTCTAAGTACGATCAATTTTTGGCCGGTACCGTCAAATTTGAGGATGCTGAGTTGCGTGGCTTAGCCTTGTTCAATAATCCCACCAAAGGTAATTGTGCTGCGTGCCACATCAGTAGCAAAGGGGCTGACGGCTCGTCACCTTTGTTCACAGATTTTACTTACGACAATATTGGTGTTCCGCGCAATACGGATATTCCGGCAAATGCTGATGCTACCTATTTTGACCTTGGTTTATGCGGTCCTGATCGCCAGGATCTGACTGCCCGTACTGATTTATGTGGCGCGTTTAAAGTGCCGACGCTGCGCAATGTGGCGACCCGTAAGGTATTTTTCCATAATGGTCGCTTTAAGAATTTACGGGATGCGATTGGTTTTTATGTCCGGCGCGATACTAATCCTGAGGAATGGTATCCGGTCTCAGCTGATGGCTCTGTAGCTAAATTCAATGATTTGCCGGCGCAATATCAAGGCAATGTCAACGTGACTGAAGTGCCTTATAACCGCACACGCGGTATGGCTCCGGCATTGTCGGCAGACGAGATTGAGGACGTGATTAAGTTCCTCGGCACATTGAATGACGGCTATAAAGCGACTAAATAAGTCATCTAAATAAGTTATCTATTTAAGTTACATAAATAAGCTACCTAAATAAGTTACCTAAATACGGTATCAAACAAGACCGCCGAATAACACAGCAGTCAACATAACAATCAACAAATAAGCGTATCTGACAGGGAAAATATCATGAAAAAAACTTTAGTAGCACAAGCCTTGAGCATTGCATTTTTGAGCACGGCAATTGTATTTCCAGCCCACGCAAGTGAGGCGGAATTACTTCAAAGAATAGAAAAACTCGCTGCTGAATTAGATGCGATAAAAGCGGAACTGGCGGCTACCCGTAAGAAAACAGACGTCGTAGAGCAAAAGCAAGAGGCATTGGCCAGCACCGTTAGCGCATCGATCGCACCTGTTGCTGCTTCTGGCGCTGCTGGCAATGGTGCAACTGGCGCGTCATCAGGAGCGGGTTCTTGGGCGCAATCTACAGTAGTTACCAGCTACGGTGAGATTAATTACACTCGTCCTAAAAACGCAACCAACCAGGCAGAGACAGACGTAGCACGGGCTGTAATCGGCATCACCCACCGGTTTGATGAAAAGACCAAGATGGTCGCTGAATTTGAATGGGAGCATGCAGTCACGTCTGCCGATGACAAAGGCGAATCTGAGGTTGAGCAATTGTATGTGGAGCATGAGTTCAACAATGGCTTGCGCGCTAAAGCAGGTTTGTTCCTGATGCCAGTAGGTTTGATCAACACCAATCACGAGCCGACCGCGTATTACGGCGTACACCGCAATTTTGTAGAGACGGCGATTATTCCTTCGACTTGGCGCGAGGCAGGCTTTGGACTGTCACGCACACACGACAATGGCCTGACCTGGGATTTAGGTCTGACTACCGGATTTGATTTGAGTAAATGGGATACCGCTTCAGCCGATGGCACCGAGTCGCCGCTGGGGAGTATTCATCAGGAAGGGCAATTAGCTAAGTCGCATGACTTGAGCATGCATGCTGCCTTAAACTGGCGCGGTATTCCTGGTTTGCTAATAGGCGGTTTTGTTTTTACTGGCAAGGCTGGACAAGCGACGGCTGATTTTGCAGCGAATGATTCTCGCGTTACTTTATGGGATATGCATGCCCGCTATACGCCTGGGCTGTGGGATTTATCTGCGGTTTATACTCGTGGCACGATTAGTAATACCGATGCGTTGAATCTGACCTTTATCGGCCAGCCAACGCCTGTGCCGTCTTCTTTTTATGGCTGGTATACGCAGGCCGCTTACCAATTGTGGAAAAACGAAGAGTATAGTTTTACCCCATTTGTTCGCTATGAGTTGTTTAATACTGCACATAGCTATAGCGCAGTGCCACAAGGTCTGGGCATAGCGCCGCAGGCAGACGAAAAAGTAGCCACAATTGGCGCTAGCTTTAAGATTGGTGAAGGCGTAGTGTTGAAAGCGGATTATCAGAAGTTTAAATTGGATAGCAGCCGTGATCGCCTCAATCTTGGTGTCGGATATTCGTTTTAATTTATGCTGATCCAATAAATAATTAGAAATAATATTGAAATGACTAGAGAGTAATAACAACGTGATGAAAATAGCAGCGTGATGAGAACAACAGCGATCGCACCTTTGGTATTAATGAGCCTGGCAGGTATGAATACGTCTGCTTTTGCGACACAATATCTGACCGCAGAACAGGCGCAAAAGGTGATGTTTCCTGATGCGACTGAGTTTAAATCCGCTACCTTGCAACTGACGCTGGATCAAATGCAGCAGATCGAAAAACTAGCAGGTTTGCCAGCTCGTTCGGCTGCATGGCGTACTGCAATGGCCTACAAAGACGGCAAGCTCCTTGGTTATATTGTGTTGGACGATGTAGTGGGCAAATTTGAGCTAATTTCATACGCAGTCGGTTTGTTGCCAGATGCGAGCGTTAAGCAGATAGAAATACTGAACTATCGTGAAAGCCATGGTGCTGAAATCAGAAATGCGAATTGGCGTCAGCAGTTTGTGGGCAAATCCGCGTCTGCGGGTTTGCGTGTAGGCGAGGGCATTTCTAATATCAGCGGTGCGACCTTATCTTGTACCCATGTCACGGACGGCGCACGCAGAATCGCAGCAGTGGCGCAGGTGGCAATGGTTTCGACATCAACAACGGCAGCAACGGCGACGCAAAAAAAATGAAGCGCAGGGCGCAGCCTTGGTTGGGGACGATGGTAGAAATCAGTATTGCTGATGCGATGACGGATATCGCGCTAGCAACCGCGTTTGAGCAGGCATTTCAATCAATCGCTCTGGTCCATCGCCTGATGAGTTTTCATGCGGCGGATAGCGACATCAGTCGTATCAATCATGCTGATGTCGGTGCTATTGTAGAGATTGATGTACATACTTACCACGTCTTGCAGACAGCAATGCAGATCAGTGATGCCAGCGCGGGTTTATTTGATGTCAGAATCGCCGGTCGCCTGATGGAATGGGACTTGCTACCAGCGACTGAGCAAGAGCGTACGCTGTACCAAACATATCAAGCGCAAAAGACGGCGTTTACTTTGACGGCTGAAGGTACACTAAAAAAACAACGAGCCGACTGGCTAGATGTAGGTGGAATCGCCAAGGGTTATGCGGTCGATCTGGCGATACAAAGTTTGCAGCAAGTTGGTGTCCGGCAAGCGTGCGTCAACGCTGGTGGCGATTTACGTCTAATAGGTGACGAGGGGGACGACCCTATTGAAGTCCTTTTACGCGACCCTGCCTGTCCATCCAACTTGGCGTACAAACTCAATTTACAAAATCAAGCACTGGCAACGTCCGCCAGCTATTTTTCTTTAGTGCAGACCACACAAGGTAGTTACAGCGCACTAGTACATGGCCAGACTGGCGCAGCGATGCTGGATAAAGTTAGTGTCTCGGTCGTCGCACCGCAATGTATTTTGGCGGATGCATTGACCAAAGTAGTGATGGCGAGTGCTGATGCTGGTCATGCATGCCTGGCACAATTCGATGCTCATGCCTTTATAATCTGAGCCTCTGCATTCTTGTTTTTTTAAGATCGCTAGAGCTGCTTCCTTTATTGAATATATGCATTGAATATCTGTATTGAGTATTTTCTGCTATCGCTTCTTTGCCGCGATTTATTTCCTTTTTGGTTACCGCCTTTTTTAGTACTTATGCTTGCTTTATGAAACATAACCAGCATCAACTATCACACTCACGTAGCCGCGCAGTGAGCTTCCGTTTAGAGCGCTGGCATCGCTGGACGCTTTATAGCGTAGGTACTGCTTTATTACTGAGCGGTGTTGTATGGTTGCTTGCGCATTATTTTTTGCGAGTGCCTGGCGAATTTGGCGAAACAATTAACCCCTTAGAACATCTGTCTATGCAGTTGCATGGAGCAGTTGCCATGCTCGCTTTATTTTTTATCGGCAGTTTGTTGAATAACCACATCCGTCGTGCCAACAATGCCCGCCGCAACCAGCTGACAGGCTGGCTTATGATTGTGTTGCTGATCTGGCTGACACTGAGTGGTTATGCTTTGTATTACCTGGTGAGTGAGACCAATCATTCTATTTGGTCTTTATCGCATTGGATTGTCGGCATGCTATTGCCGCTGCTAGTGCTCTGGCATATTCAATCAGGGCGCAGGCTTATTAATCGATTGGCAGCGACTACCTAACAATGCTTGGCTAAGTGATCGCCGCATGATCAATAAACTCAGTATTGAACCGAGCATCATTAATCACATTGTCATCGTATAAAAAATTCTATCGCTTGTTCCTGATTG
This sequence comes from Undibacterium sp. GrIS 1.8, assembly GCF_040544445.1. Taxonomy (NCBI): domain Bacteria; kingdom Pseudomonadati; phylum Pseudomonadota; class Betaproteobacteria; order Burkholderiales; family Oxalobacteraceae; genus Undibacterium; species Undibacterium sp. GrIS 1.8. The sequence goes on from NZ_JBEONQ010000004.1 coordinate 98,953, forward strand.
CGCTGATTAACAACAGAATATTTGCAATGAGGGCTTTACACAGATAATTTTTTATTTCACTAGTGATACTATTTGAGCACAACTACAATTTAAAAATATAAGCTTTAAGCTTAAATGTGCCGCGATTTTTTGTCACAAACTAAAATCCGCAGCCACTCATAGTTATTTTTTAGCAGGATACCTTTTCCTGAAAACAGTTTTTTTCTCAGTAATTTTTGTATACGTAACTTAGCCAGTTTAGTGGCAGAGTTTTATCATCAATTCGCATCGTCAGCGTATTGTCAGTTACTCCGGAGATTTTATGAAGCTACTTGCTAATATCAGAATTGGTACACGTCTCACCATTGGTTTTGGATTAGTACTCTTTTTTGCAACTGGCTTGTTGATTCTGGGATTATTCCGCATGAGTCAGATGCAAAGCTCGATGGACTATATTTTTAATAATAAAATTGCCAGCCTGAGTGCCGCAACTGATATGCGCGAGCAAGGTCGTGCTTTGGCTTTGGTATTGCGTAAGATGACCGCACCTACTGATGCTGCAGAAGCAGAAAAAGAGACCAAGCGCCTGGTTCAAATTTTGGATAGTTATTCCAAGTCAGAAGCCTTAGCGAAAAAGCTGATTGATAATAATCAAGGGCAAGCAACTCTGGCAAAAGCCATAGAGCAAAAGCAGGCGGTAGTAGTTTTAGTGGGCAAGATAAAGTCCTTTGTCACTGAGGGTAATTATTTTGATGCCTCCTCATTGTTGCAAACGGAATTTACCCTGCCGCATGACAAGTGGATGATCGCTTTAACCGAGCTGGCGCAGCAGCAGCACGAGGCGATGAAAACTACTTATGAAGAATCACAAAGCAACTACCGGGGTGCTTTAAGCAGCATGATAGTGATTGGTGGGTTGACGCTGGCGTTTGGCGTCCTGGCAGCATGGATCATTACCAGAACTATTTCTAAGCCGATTAAACGCGCTGTCATTGTTGCGGACAATATAGCTAGCGGTGATTTAACTAACGAGATCACAGTAGATGTAACGGACGAAGTAGGTGAGTTGCTAGAGTCGCTAAAGCGTATGCAAGGTAATTTGATCAATACGGTTTCGCAAATCAAACAAGGCACAGAAACGATCACAGTCGCATCCCAAGAGATTGCCTCAGGCAATGCCGATCTCTCCAGCAGGACAGAATCGCAAGCCAGCTCGCTGGAAGAAACTGCTAGCTCCATGGAAGAACTCACCAGCACCGTCAGACAAAATGCCGATAACGCCCGGCAAGCCAATCAACTCGTTGTCTCCGCCACTGGTGTTGCCGTCAAAGGTGGTGCAGTTGTCAATCAAGTCGTTAGCACTATGGGCTCGATTAAAGAAAGCTCCCGCAAGATTGTCGACATTATCAGCGTCATCGACAGTATTGCCTTCCAGACCAACATCCTCGCCCTCAATGCCGCAGTAGAAGCTGCCAGAGCCGGAGAGCAAGGAAGAGGATTTGCCGTTGTTGCCTCAGAGGTGCGTAATCTCGCCCAACGGAGTGCCAGCGCCGCCAAAGAAATCAAATCTCTGATCGACGACTCAGTCGACAAAGTCAATCAAGGTGGCAAACTGGTAGACGAAGCAGGCAAAACCATGGACGAGATTGTCACCAGCGTCCAGCATGTCGCCGACATCATGAGTGAGATCACCGCCGCCAGCCAAGAGCAAAGTGCAGGGATAGAACAAGTCAATCTAGCGATTACGCAGATGGACGAAATGACGCAACAAAATGCAGCGTTGGTAGAACAAGCAGCAGCAGCAGCAGAGAGTATGGAGGAGCAGGCGCAGACTCTGGCTGCTACTGTACATATCTTTAAAATTGCAGCAGGAAATGGTTCTGCACTACGTACTTCAACATCAAATGTCTCGGCTTCAAGCACCAAGCGGGTTGAGAAAAAAATGGGGCAGCAACGCGCTCCTCAAGCCAGCCTTAAAATTACTGCTAAGCCAGCACCGACAGCGAATAAAAGTGCGAGCAAAAAAGCACCTCAAAGTAGTGGTGGCAAAGTACAGGAAGGTGATTGGGAAGAGTTTTAATTGTTGATCGTTGAAATTAGTAAATAGTCCTAATGTAGTTATAGAATTTACGACGGACCACAAACAAGAGCTGCCTTTTCGGTAGCTCTTTTTACATTCTGACGTGCCTTTGCTTCGGCTTTAGGTTTAGCGTTTTTTGCATCCTCTTTTACCCATTTTATTTTTAATTGAGCCGCATCACATTTTTGTTTTTTCTTCTCGTTGCGGCCGGCAATCACTTTCATTTCCCGGTCTGATTTTTCTTCTGCTTTATGGCGTGATGCTGCTAGGCGAGTCGCCTCTGCTTTTTCTTTAGCGCTGGTTTGCGCTGCCTGTTGGCTAGTCGATTCTGGAACAGTATTGGTATGTACTACCGTAGTTTGTTGCGCGTTATCTGTGCACGGAGATTGGCTATAACTAGTAGCACCATTTTTTACGCATTTGTAGGTTTCAGCCGATGCGCTGTTCATACTGCTAATGCTAGTTATCATTATTACGATGATAGGTAGAAACCTGAGGTGAGCAATGCGGTATTTGCGTGAATAGTTTTTCATATTTTTATCTCGATGACATGTTCTCTAAGTCTTATAAAATTTTCCCGGGATTCATCAAATTGTGAGGATCTAAAGCCGCTTTTATACTGCGCATTAACTGCATTTCTACATCAGATTTATAACGCAGAATTTCATCTTTTTTTAGCATACCAATTCCATGCTCTGCTGAAATAGAACCATTGTGCTGATGTACGCTGTCATGCACAATTTGATTGATATTTGCTTGCTGCTGAATAAAATCCGTGTCACTAACAGTCAGTGGTGGCGAGACGTTGTAATGTAAATTGCCATCGCCTAAATGTCCGAAAATAATCATCCGGCAGTCTGGAAAAGCCTGTTGTAACAGCGCGTTCGTCGTATTGACGAAATGGGCAATTTCAGAAATGGGTAGCGAGACATCGTGCTTAATATTCTTACCCTCAGCAGCCTGTGCCATAGAAATGTGTTCGCGCAGATGCCACATCGCTTGTGATTGGTGGAGTGACATCGCTACTATCGCATCGGTGATGATGTTGGCTTCAATCGCTGTATTTAATAATCCTTCTAAGACATCATTCGCATGAAGTTCCGATTCGCTATCAGACAGCTCTAATAAGACGAATTGCGGCGATGGTGTGGCCAGCGGTTGCGGGATATTCGGGAAATGTTGATGAACCAGTTGTAAACATGCCTCAGACATCAACTCAAACCCGGTTAATGCAGAGCCACAATGAGCTTGCGCCAGAGTTAATAATTCAAGTGCTGTTTCAGTTGAATGAAGGGCTGCAAGTGCCGTGACTTTCGCTTTTGGTTGTGGGTATAGTTTGAGTACCGCCGCAGTGATGATACCCAAAGTACCCTCTGCACCGATGAAAAGATCACGCAAATCGTAACCGGTATTATCTTTGCGTAGGCCGCGCAGACCATTCCAGATATCGCCATTGGCAGTCACGACTTCCAGTCCCAAACACAGTTCACGGGCGTTGCCATAACGGAGTACCGCGGTGCCACCAGCGTTACTGGAGAGGTTGCCGCCAATGGTGCAACTACCTTCAGATGCTAGTGACAAAGGGAATAAGCGTTGCGCTTGCTCAGCGGCTTCTTGCACTTGTACCAGCAGGCAGCCTGCCTCAACCGTCATGGTATTGTTGACGGTATCAATCTGGCGTATCTGTTTTAAGCGGCTTAAAGATAAAACGATTTGCTGCCCGGATTGATCCGGCACACTGCCAAGCACCAAGCCTGTATTACCGCCTTGCGCGACGATCGCAATAGCGTATTGCTTGCACAAGCCAACTAGGGCGGCGACCTCTGATGTTAATCCTGGTCTGATCACCGCCAATGCTTTCCCTTGAAAACGCTTACGCCAATCCGTGACATAGGGTGCAACATCAGCGGGATCGCAGATCACATTGTCTTTGCCAACGATCTTGGTACATTGGGTGAGAAATTCATTCATATGAACGGACTCGAACATTGAACCTATATTAAACCTGCGTTGAATTTACACTGAACCTGCGTTTAGCCTGCATTAAATTAAGCTGAAGAAATCTACTGCGGCATAGTCGCATTTTTTTCGGCTAATTTAGCGGCAGCTTTTGCAGCTTTTTTGATCGGACGCAAATACAGGATGCTACTCATAAAGAACAATACAGATAGCGCGATTTCCGCTCCGCCCAGAAGACGGGACAGGGGCAATTGATCACTGAAAGCCCGCACAATACCTTCGGCAAAATACAGCAGGATTAGCATGGATGACCACTGCATGGTGTAAACCTGTTTTTTTAAAATTCCACGCAGAGGAATCAAAATAGGGATCACTTTTAAAACGATCCAAGACCCACCCGGATGCAGTGGTGCAAGTACCATTTCCCATAGCACTAACAAGATAATCAGAGCAATCAGGCTGAAGCAGCTTAAAAAATAATACGTTGATTGTCTGGATGATGTCATGCTGACACCTTCAATTTTTGCGCGGTCTCTGCCAGGCGGCGACCTAGAGCAATCGCTAGTTTTTTGCTGTCTTCTGAGACCGGAGTATCGCCTTTAATTCCTGCCCAGTGGCTCGCACCATAAGGGCTGCCACCGGTACTGGTTGTCATTAATTCTGCATGGCTGTATGGGATGCCGACTAACAGCATGCCATGATGCATCAGCGGTAGCATCATCGACAGCAAGGTGGATTCCTGTCCACCATGCATACTGCCCGTGGATGTGAACACGCAAGCGGGTTTGCCGCTTAATGTGCCGGATAGCCACTGGGTTGCAGTGCCGTCCCAAAAATATTTCATCGCTGCTGCCATATTCCCAAAACGGGTAGGTGAGCCCAATGCTAGTCCGTCGCAGTCTTCCAGATCGGCCAGCTCGACATAGGGTGCGCCTTCGTTTGGGATATCCGGCTCGGTCGCTTGGGTTACCGTCGATACTGCTGGAACAGTACGCAATCTGGCATCGCAGCCGGCGACGCTTTCCACACCTTGGGCGATATATTCGGCCAATTTTCTGGTGCTGCCGTGGCGAGAATAATATAAAACGAGAATGGTGAGTTGTTTAGAGTTCATGCTTGCTATTATATGGGGCTTTTAGCGCGATGAGTCTTGCCAGATAAGCTAATTGCTTAGAAGTTCCCTAGCTCCCTAGCTCAGTACTCAGGCACGATAGAGCGCACACGTGATGGACTTATTCAGAGAGATGTTGGTTGATGTATTTGTTTGATGATGTAGTAAAGAAAAAATCTATGCGTAAATTTTCTTGGGGGCGGATGCGTAATCTGTTCCAGTTTGCTTACCAGCGTTTACTTGAAGGCCGCTTGCCGCAAGTTGCAGGCAGTTTAACGTTTACGACGGTATTGGCATTGGTGCCCATTTTGACTATCGCCTTGGCGATTTTTACCGCTTTCCCCTTGTTCAATACCTTTCGATCTTCGCTGGAAGCGTATTTTATTAAAAGCCTGATGCCGAGAGAAATCTCGAATGTGATTTTGGGTTATCTAACGCAATTTGCGACCAAGGCAACACGTTTGTCGGCGGTAGGTGGCGTTGCTTTAATGGTGACAGCGGTGGCAACCTTGGCGATGATCGACAAGTCGTTTAACCAAATTTGGCAAGTCAAAAGAACTCGTCCATTGATTAAGCGAATACTAGTCTATTGGGCGATAGTGACCTTAGGGCCGTTGCTGATTGGCGTGTCGATTACGGTGACTTCTTACTTAGTCACTGCCACCAGCGGTGTGGTTGGCGTAATGCCCATGGCTGGCGATGTTTTTTATACTTTAATCTCGGTGTTTTTCACCACCATCGCATTCACTTTGTTGTACATGGGCGTCCCCAATCGAACGGTCGATTGGCATGATGCGATTTGGGGCGGCTTGTTTGCAGCGATTGCTTTTGAAATGGCTAAACGTTTGTTTGCGGTCTTCGTCACCAAGTTCCCTACTTACACCGTGGTATATGGTGCACTCGCCGCGGTACCGATTTTTTTGGTGTGGATTTATTTGTCCTGGCTGATTACTTTGATTGGCGCAGTGATCGCGGCGGCATTGCCAATCGTAAAATTTGAGCGATGGTGGCATAAGCCTGCACCTGGCAGCGCATTTATTGACGCAATCGAAATTTTGAAAGTATTGTTTGTCGCTCGCAACGCCCAGGATGCGACAGCGGTTGATGTGTCTGCAATACGGATTCAAACCCGCTTTGGCATGGACGAGATTGATGGCTTGTTAGAGCAGATGCTTGAAGTCGGCTGGGTCGCTAGAGTGGTCTCTGACGCGCCGGAATCGGATAAGACGGTCTGGTGGAAAAAATTGAACGACGATGCTGAGCGATGGGTATTGCTAGCCAATCCGGCACAACTCAAACTAGCAGATATTTATCGATTATTTGTATTCAAGGCCAGTACGACGAACCTACTGGCAAAACAGACAGAGCTAGTAATAGAGCAGGGTTTGCAGCAGAGTTTGGAAAGCCATTTTTCAGGTTTACAAACCCTGGCTTGAAATTGATTTGATAGTCAGAGGGTTTAATCTCGCTTGCTTAATCTCGCTTGCTTAATGTCACTTGCTTAATTCTGCTCAACCGATGCAGATATTTTTTCTACCAGTGTTCAAACCTATTGAAGAATCAAAGGGCGGCAAGCGCTTAAGTTTGAAAGTTAGTGAGTCTAAGATCCGCTAATTTTAGATCGTATACTCATTGCAGTATATTTTATTGTCTAGGTGTTTGCTTGGAATTAGCTCGTTTTAGCCACATACTCCCCTAATTTATTGATTATCGATGAAGAGGATCGGTTCTTAAAACTGATCCATCTTTGATGTTAGGCTAATCATCAATAAGCGTTTTTATCACCAAACAAAACGCTCACGGTACGCCACATAATCACGATATCCAACCAGACCGACCAGTGCTGGATATAGTACAAATCATAATCAACCCGGCTTTGCATTTTTTCCAGTGTTTCGGTTTCTCCGCGGAATCCGTTAACCTGTGCCCAGCCTGTGATTCCTGGTTTTATCTTGTGTCTGAGCATATAGCCATCCACTAATTTGCGATAAAGTTCGTTATGCTCAACCGCATGTGGCCTTGGGCCAACCAGACTCATATTTCCTTGAATGACGTTGAGTAGCTGTGGCAGTTCATCAATCGAGGTACGGCGGATAAAGCGACCAAACCGGGTAACACGATTATCACCGACCGTTGCTTGTATCACAGGTCCTTTTGAGTTGTGATTAATCATGCTCCTGAACTTGTAAATATTGATCGGTTTCCCCGCGACGCCATAACGTTTTTGTTTAAATAGAACCGGCCCCGGTGAACTTAGTTTTACGCCAATCGCGATGATCAGCAACAGCGGCGATAACAAGATTAAGCCTAGTGTTGCGCCGAATAAATCCAGCAGCCGTTTTGGCAGCGCAGCCAAACCAATGAATGGTGTTTCGGTCGAGGCTAACACGGGTCTTCCCGCCATTTCACGCAGCTGTATACCTGGCATGCCAAAAATCAGCGACTCTGGAATAAAGTAAGTGGAGGCAGTGCTATCCTGCAAAATAGCAATGATTTCAGCCAATTCAGGGGGCTCTTTGGTATTGAGTCCGATGAATACAACATCGACCGTCAACTGACCAGTTACCGGATCAACTAACCATGCTGTTACGTCGTCTAAAGCACCCAAGCGAGTTAAATTGCTGGGTGGGCGTGAATCATTCCGGTTGTCAAAAAAACCTACAACATCAATCGCAGCCAAAGGCGTTTTACGTAAGGATTCTACTAAGTCTGCGCATGCAGAATTCGACCAAATTAATACGGCCTTACGGCGTCTTGCAGGATTAGAGTAAAAGAAGGCTGCAAACAAACGTATCAATATCGCTGTCAGTAGCAACGTAAAAGGAGTCACACACAACCAGGTCAGCATCACTATGCGAGATAAGCGCTCGGTCGTCTTATCCGCATAGGCACTAATGAGTACCAAAGTAAATACCACCAACCAACGTACGCACAAAGTAGGTAGTAAATTAAAGACGCGCTTATCTTGCAAAGCATTGAGTAATCTATGGCTAGAAAATGCGATGATGCTAGCTAAACCAGCGATAACAAAACGCAAGCCAAACGCGTCCAGTTCAGTATTTTTGTTATAAATAATGATGCCGACCAAGGTCAGTGAGATAGCAACGGCAAACGCAAAGCCAACCATCGCCGTTAATATTTGCGATGATTGCGTGCTTCTTCCATGCGACGTTGGGCTCATCATAAGAAGTGCTTCCTATGTAGATTAGGATTGTTCGTTTCCGAAGAAAAAAACAAATTCATATTGACGGCAATCATCAAGCGGAATTTCCCTTTTTGTCTTTAAAGAAGATCGCCTTAATTTTTTTCAATTGCCATTGATGTAAATGCTGACGGAATTCCAGATTGTCGTACTGGGGAGCGCGTTTAAGCGCCGCACCTAAATAACCCGCCATAATTAATATGCCGCCGATGATGAACGGCTTTTCACGCATGCGAAAAATGCTGGAGGCTAGCGCGTACAGTGGGTGATAACCCATAAACCAAATTCCGCGCCCCCAACGCAGACGACCGCGATACACATTTTTGTCTGATGACCCCATTAACCGGTGATGCATCAAAACCGCATCTGCATGATAAAAACTGAAGGTTTTCCATCCTTTCATCCGTGCAGAATGAACGTCAATACCATCCCACATGACTTCTTCGACAAAACCACCAATTTCTTCAAAAGCGCTGCGACGATATAGTTTAAATTGTCCGGCGACATGCTCATCGATAATATATTCTTCGATTTTTTCGTCATCTTCTTCTCGGTAAACTTTGCCTGAGACCGATGCCAGTTTTGGATTTGCCTCAAATTCTTTAAACATGATTTCGAGATAGTGCGGACCAAAAGACATGTCACCATCTAGTTTCGCAATATATTCATACTCACTATGCGTAATTTGGGTAATCCCATATTTAAATGCTGCAACAACGCCGCCCCCGACTTTACGGAAGCCACGATCCGGTCTTTGCACTAAGCGAATAAAACTATATTTTTCTGCATAAGCCTTGACGATATTTGCCGTGTTGTCTTTTGAACCATCATCCACAATAATCCACTCCATCGGACGCACGGTTTGAGCAACCATGGAATCTAGTGTCAGTTGGATTAAATCGGCCTCGTCACGCACAGGGGCAATGATGACCAAAGGGACCGTGCGCGTCGGATATTCCGGTGGATGCGGCACTTGGATTGCTGTCATATTCATTGGCTCTGGTATGGAAGTAGGCTGCATAGTGCGTATTCCTTTGTTTTCTCGGTATGTGGAGGAGCAATAGGATCTTTTAACTCACACTAACAATCTGTGCATGGTTTGATTGCCTGTAAGTTCTACTGCCTGCGAGAATTCTTTACTTATGTTAACTTAGTTTGCATACAATCAACAATCAATCAAAAGTTAATTATTGTTATCAATCTGGATCTAAATAACATCAAAATAAAGTTGAAACATGGGCTTATAGGTTTTCATAAGTTTATATCTTAGCCAGATTGTTTTCATGACAAAAATTTGCAAATAGTTTGTTATAGCAAGATAGAATTGAGTTCTTTTATAGCAGGACACCCAGAGAGATGAATTTTTCACTTTGCCGTCATCATAATTATCGAGTTCACGCTCTGTGCAGCCTGCTGTTGTTTTTGGCTTTTGGTTTTCCTTTGAATGCGCAAACCATCGATGCAAAGGCGACCCAAGCTCCGCCAGCCAATACTACTGACGCCGCTCTGAGTCTAAAATTGCTCGACAGGATTACGACTAGTGAGATTAGCAATGCTAAGAATAGTCCGTTCAAAAATAATCCGTTCAAAAATAATTCGGTAGCAAGCGGCGAAAAAGCCCCTCTGAACGAAAAAACTAAAGAAATAAACGGTGACATCAAAGCGGACCTTAAGGCGGATACCAACGCAGGTAATGTCAAAAATATTAACTACACCGATAACGTCGACAGTGCCGATAATGTTCGTGATCTCGTCGGTATTGGCGATCAACTTTTAGTCACCGTATTTGGTCAACCAGATTTGACTGCAGATGTCACCGTCGGAGAAACCGGTGTGATTACTTTGCCTTTGGTTGGCGTGATAGATACCAAAGGCAAGACGCCGGCAGAGATTGCCAGCCTGTTTGCAGATCGCTTAGAGCAAGGACAATACGTACGCAGTCCCAAAGTTGCGATTAAAGTATTGCAGCAATTAAGCCGCAGTTTTTCTGTATTGGGTGAGGTGCAGCGACCAGGACGTTATCCCTTACAAGGACAAATAACTTTGTTGGATGCGCTCAGTTTGGCTGGTGGTTTAAATGGACGCGCTGATAAAGGGATCAGCATTATGCGTCGCACGAATGGGCAAGCCAAAGGGCAAGCTAATGCGGCCGCTGAATCAGTAAATTATATCCCCCTAAAAATTGACGCTCAGACGGTACAAATATCAGAAAAACTGAATCAAAAAATATTGCCAAATGATGTCTTGTTTGTCTCCGCGCAGAAATCGTTTTATGTCTATGGCGAGGTCAGAAAGCCAGGCAATTACCCGATAGAAGAAGAGTTGACGGTGATGCGTGTGTTATCTATCGGTGGCGGTGTAACCGAGCGCGGTTCAACGCGCCGCATGATTATTTATCGCAAAACAGACGAGGGCGCAGTCAAAGAAATTCCTGCAAAAATAACCGATCAGGTGCTACCAGGCGACGTTGTTTTTATTAACGAACGGCTGTTTTAAAGCGACTGAAACTATGCGAAATTCTCCCGGCGATCTGCTATTGTCCTTCTCGCAAATTGGCGCAATTTTATATGCCCGGCGCATATTAATTGCCGCAGTTGTGGTCGTTGCCGTTGCCATTGCCATGGTAGCTAGTCTGGTATTGCCCAAAACTTATATTGCTACATCCGATATTTATATCGATTACCGTATCAATGATCCGATTGGTGGTCGCCAGTTTAATCCACTGCAAGATGAGAGTTTTTTGCAGACGCAGTTTGATGTGATCAAGAGCGTGCAAGTTGCAGATCGTGTGATTGCAGAGCGCAGACTTGAGAGTAGCAGTGCCGCACAAGCGTATATTAAAAAATATGGGGAGCAAAGTGGTATGCGGGCGATGGCGGAAGAAATCGTCAAAAATATCGAGGTCACGCAGCACAAAAATAGTCGTGTCGTTGAGGTCGGCTACGCATCAAATAATCGGCAAGATGCAAAAGATATGGTTAATTCCGTAGTCAAATCGTATATGGAATTATCAACAGAGATGGCGAATGCGCCTGCCCGGGCAAGACGGGATCAATACAATGCTCAATTAGAGAATATGAGCAGACAAATTGATGATTTGCAAAAGAAACTCACAAGCTATCAGCAAGAACATCAGATCATTGATGCAGATGAGCGTGCAGATCCCGAGTCCAAACAAATGGAAAGTCTGGGCGTGCATCTGGTTGAGGTGCAAGTGGCACGAATCGAGGCTCAAGCCAAACGCCAATCTTTAGAACGCTTGATGCATGGTGGTAATCTTGGTGCCGACCTCCCGGAGATCGCCGGCATAGGGAATATATCCGGGCTGAAAGCAGGTATTAGTACGCTGGAAATGCAATTAGCCAATGCAAAAACTTCCTTAGGTGTGCGGCATCCTCGTTACGTGGCGATAGAGGGCGAGCTCAAATCCTTAAATGATCGCTTGAAAATAGAATCAGCCACCGCAGTCGCGGCTCTGCTGTCAAATGAATCGCGTTTGCAGCAACAAGAGAAGGTCATTGCAGCGGATATAGCGATATACGAAAAGCGCACGCTGGCAAATAAAATACACAGAGATGTGATTAGCTCTTATCAACGGCAATTGGATAGCGTGCAAAAAATTTATAACGCTGCGATACAAAAATTTGATGATTTGCTGATGACCAGTAACGTTGTGATATCTAACGCAACCTTGATGCGTAGTGCAGAACTACCCGAAAAACAATCTAAGCCTTTGCTCCGTAATAATGTCATTTTTGGTTTGATCGCTGGAATATTCTTGGGCTTAGGCGCGGCATTCTTACTGGAGTTGGCGCATCGACGTGTGCGTTGTATTGACGATTTAGAGCGAGAGTTTGAGGTGCCGGTATTAGCCAAAGTCGGTTTTGCAGAAAAACTATTTGATCATCAGAAAATGATAGATGCTGAAAAATCAGGGGGGCTGCATGGATAATCTTCCATCAGAATTTTCTACTGCATCTGCTAGTGCAGCGGATATTAATCCCGCTATTGATTTAGCTACAGATCCGGCTCAGCATTTAGTCACGCCAGTGAGCGAATCGGCGTTGCCAAAAATCGGTCGCCTCGGAGAACTCTTTCTTGAAAAAGGTCTCTTGACGACGCCACAGATTGAACAAATTGCCCGCACACAAATAGAAAAAAATCTGCGCTTTGGTGACGCCGCGTTGTCCTTAGGTTTTCTCACATCAGATCAATTGAATCTAGCATTGAGCGAGCAATTTGGTTATGCATCAAAGAACTTATTAGTTGGCAAAGCGCATCCTTCATTAAAGATTTTGCATTATCCATTTTGTCTGGAATCGGAAGAGATTCGCCGCTTACGGAGTGAGTTGTTGCTCAAGTTCGAGCAAAAAGACAAAATCAAAATCAACTTCGTCAGTCCTGCAAACGGCGAGGGTAAAAGTTATATGGCGGCGAGTCTCGCAATTGCCTTGTCGCAGTCTGGAAAGCGTACTTTGTTGATTGATGCCGATTTACGTGACTCTGCTCAGCAGGATTATTTTGGACTAGACCGTCCCGATGGTCTGTCATCGATTTTGGCCGGGCGCAAGTTAATGGATGATGTGCTGATTAAGCTCATGCCTAATTTACATATTTTGCCAGCAGGACCCAAGCCGCCCAATCCTTTAGAGATATTGCGCGCGCCCAATCTACATAATTTGCTAGCGTCTTGCTGGGATCAGTTTGATGCTTTTGTGGTTGATACTCATGCATCATCGCTGGCATCGGATGCCCAGATAGTTTCACACCAAATTGGCGCTGCATTGGTATTGGCACGCAAAGACGTTACTCAACTTGCACTTCTGCGCCAAACCATGTCTGATCTGCAAGCGGCAGGTGTTGAGATACTGGGCACGGTCTATAACCAGCTGGCTGAAAGTGCAGACGATAATGACAATCCGATTGGCCAAGCAAATCAAACAGCTAATTTTATGCGTGGTCGCCAGGGGTTTTTTGCAAAATTATCCGCAAAAATTTTCCGATAAAAATCAATATGACCGATATCAGTATCTGCATTTGCACTTTCCGCCGCCCGGAACTGCTGGCAAATTTGTTGACTGCAATCCGCCACCAGAATGTCAATAATGTCTCGGTACAGATTGTTGTGGTTGATAACGATCCCGCACAATCAGCAAAATCAGTATTGGCTTTGGCGCAATCCACCTGGTGCGAAAATTTAGTCGCCATTGCGCTCAGTGAGCCCAATATTTCTCTTGCTAGAAACGCTGCAGTGCATGCCGCAGTCGGTACTTGGGTCGTCTTTATTGACGATGACGAACGCCCCGTTGATGGCTGGCTTGCCGCCTTAATCCTCACCCAGCAAAGCTATCACGCCGATGTTGTATTTGCGCCAGTCCTAGCAGAATACGCCGACGGCGTAGCTGGTTGGTTGCGACGTGGCGGCTATTTTGATCGGCGCCGCCTGCTTACCGGTACCCTCATCGACCACACCGATGCCCGCAGTGGGAATGTGTTAATCCGACGTAGCGCTTTAATGCAGCTTTGCAAGTTGGATAATGGTGACCCGAGCATAGACTACAAGAGCGGTCCGTTTGACGCGACCTACGGTAAAACCGGTGGCGAAGACTCTATCTTGTTCCGGCAACTTGCCGCCAACGGCGCGGTGATGGTCTGGTGTGATGAGGCGCCGGTGTATGAATGGATACCGCTGGAGCGGGCCCAAGCCAAATGGCTGGTACAACGCTCTTATCGCACCGGACAACTTTTTATGCGTACCGAGCTTGCGATGAAGCACGGATTTTCTCGCCATGGTCGTGCCGCTTATCTTGCGGTGAGGGCGGCGATACAGTTGTTGATTGCTGCTGGCCTGGCGATTGTGCTGTTGCCTTTTAAACCCTTGAAGTCGTTTCATTGGGTGCGTATTGTTGCCTCACAAGCGGGCAAAATTAGCTATTTGTTCGGTAGTCTTTCACAAGCCTACGGCGGTACAGCCTGATGTCGCTGCCGCTGACGAAATCGCCTGCATCACGCTTGCTCGCTCTGGATGGTCTGCGCGCAGTGTCGATTTTGCTTGTCGTGATTTCACATGCTTGGCTGGGGCATATTGTGCCCGGTGGTTTGGGTGTGACGATTTTCTTTTTTATCAGTGGCTTCATCATCACACGCTTGATGTTGCAGGAATTTGATCAGGATCAGAAAATCGATGTTCGTCATTTTTATGTACGCCGCTTGTTCCGTTTGATGCCTGCTTTGATCGTCTATGTGGCTTGCTCCTTACTGGCAATGTGGATGGTGGGTGAGCCAATCAGGCTAGTAGAACTGTTATCAGTATTTTTTTATTTCGCGAATTATTTTGCGATATTTTTTGGCTTTAGCAGCACTCTGATGCCTGCGCCTTTATCCATCACTTGGTCATTGGCAGTTGAAGAGCACTTTTATCTGGTTTTCCCATTTTTATTCGCGGCGCTTGCTTCCAACACTAAGTGGTTTTTGCGCTTGATCGTTGTTGCCTTAGTGGCAGTGTTGTTGTGGCGCTGGTATCTGGTTACGCAGATCGGGCTGGATTATCTGGCCCCCGACAGAATTTATAAAGCGACGGATACCCGGGTCGATTCGATCTTGTACGGCACTGGATTTTCGCTATTACTACATCGTTATCCAAGTGCGCGTGATTTCTTCTCTGATTGGCGGATATTTTTGGCCGGCGTCGTTTTAATGCTGAGTTCTTTGCTGATACGTGATCAGATTTTTCGTGAAAGCGTGCGTTACTCGATTCAAGGCATTGCGATGGCCGCCTTGTTTTTCCATCTGATTTTTGCGGACAATCTGATCACTCGGTTGTTCTCATCTGCGCCTATGGTATACATCGGCAAAGTCAGTTACTCGCTATATTTGTACCATTATCTTGTGTTCGCTTTGATTACTGTATGGATGCCTGACGCGGCACTTGTGTCGCGGATAGTCGTCATGATGGCACTGTCTTTTCTTTGTGCGCATTTATCTTATCGTTTTGTTGAGCAATATTTTTTGCGACTTGGGCGGAAGTTTTTACATTAAATGCTGCGATGCATTTTAGCGATAAGCACCTCGCTGAGTCGTAACAAAATCAGCTATATTTACTCAAATTCATATAAATCATAAATAACATACTCCTAGTATGTATATTTAATTGTCCAGAGGATTGCTGGCCTATAAGCCGATTTTTTATAAAATGATGGGGAGTATGTGGTATTTTAATTCGCTTATCTGATGTTGCGCCAGGCTCGCCAAAAGCTAGCAAGTTATCAATTTAAGCTTGTGCAGACGCTTCTTTTAAGCGCTTTAAAGAGGATGTGACTGTCATTAATGCAAAAATAAACAGCACATTCTGAAATCCAAACCCGCGGAAAAGACTGCTCTCTGTGAAGTTGGTAATGATGACCACCACGAGCATTGTTCCCCAAAACGCCGCCTGTAATCTGTCTACATAAGACATTAAGAATAATTGCTGGAATTGTTTCGCCAGGCACAGAATGGCAAACCCCATGCCGATCAATCCTTGCTCATTCAAAATATCCAGATAGCCGTTATGTGATTGAAGAGGTACCCAGTACAAGGCATCAATAATGTATTGCGACAGACTGCCAGGCCCTAGCCAAAAAGCGCCGTAGCCTAATCCTATCCATTGGTGGCGCGCAATTTCAAGGTCAATTAATTGCCAGATGTCGGTGCGCCCGGTGAGATCGGAGCCTTTGCCAAACAGACCCGCAATCGGACCCGATACTTCGCCATACGTTGGCATGCGCGACTCAAACATATAAAACGCAAACGTCATTAGAATAATCAGCATGCCTATGCTGAGAAAAACTCTGGTCAACGAATAATTAGAACCTATCCGCTGCTTGCGGAATAAATGAAAAAGAAAAGAACTTAAAATAGCCATCGCCAGGCTGGTAGAGCTCTTCGACATGACCAGTACAAAAAAACAAAACAATAAGCCGATCACCATTGAGCGTAGCGAGGTCTGGCCTAAACAAGTGCTGACTTGCCATAGCAAAAAACAAAGCGCCGCGACCTGTCCCAGTTCATTTTTTTGCGACAAAATACCGCGCCAGGCATTACCCAATTCATAATCAATCCCGATGCTCGGGATAGCCACTGCCACAAAAAATGACGCGATCAAAATTGCGGTCAGGGTGTATCTCAGATCGCTTACAAATAAATTTAAGGGACGGTCGCTTAGCTGTATCGCCAGTCCTATCATGACCAGGCCGAATAACTGTATTGCCTTTTTAAACGTCACCGCAGGCAGCGGCGACCATAATGTAGACGCCAGACACCATAAAATCAGCAGTAATAAAAAGGGATTAATCGCACGCAGATAGCGCAAAGTTTGGGGCAGATGGCGGATCAGTAGGACCCCGGAGATTAGAAACAAGCTACCCCATTCCAGCTTGGTGTTAAGCGAACCTTCCATCGTCAGTTCTGAGGTGCCAGCATAATCCCAAGAGATCCCGTAAGGCAGCAAAGAGAACAGTACAAACAATACAATCAAGGAGCGCACAGCGATCACCTCTATCCAGTTCAAAGAAGCTTGATCCTGGTTAGCAGCGAGGGCTGGATTTGCTTTACCTGATGGCGTTGCTGGGCTTGTGGAGAGTTGCATGGTCTTGCTGTGTATGAATGCCAGCCAGTATTGTGCCTTGAAAGTAGGTATTAAATGATAGCAACTGTAAATTTAACTCTATGATTGCTGCATTTTATCGATCTGCTCAAAGTTAGCGCTATTCAATCCCATAGGATTCTGCGATATTCTGATTTCCCCATCCTACTAAACTTTATTAAATTCTCAGCCATGTTTTTTGCTGCTCGTCTTCCATCATTCATTCGCCAGCTTTTATTGACATTGGCGGGCTTTTTATTTGTCTGGCAAGTTCTGGCAAGCTCGGTAGCCCATGCGGAGCCTGATTATTATCCGTTTGAGATTGATGAAGATGCCTTAAGCGGTGCGCCTGATTTTAGTAATATGAATCACAGCATCACCGATGCGGATAAAATTTTTGTCAAAGCGGCACACTTTTATCGGGTTGGTGTCGATGGTAGGGCAAATACCAAAGACGACATACGCGTCAGATTGTTTGGTATTAGCCTGAGTAATTCCGCTAATTTTCCGCTAGAGGCGGATGCGCCAAGAATTGCAAAACGTTTGCGCAAGATGGGCTTTAACGCAGTGCGCTTGCATCATCTGGACAGCATCCTGAGCGATGATGAAGACAAACCGCGCGGCATATTGACCACAGGAGCTTTTCCTACTTTTAATGCCACTGCGATAAGCCGTTTGCGGGTGTTTATTGATGCACTAAAAGCCGAAGGTATTTACGTCAATCTGAATTTGCATGTGGGTTACACCTTTCGCCCTGCAGTCGATGGCGTCACCCCTTTGTCGCCGGGTGAGCAAATGCCATTTGCAAGTCATCCCTTGCATTTGTTTGAACCTAAGATGATCAGCCTACAAGTTGAATACGCCCGACGATTAATACGCCGTCTTGCGCTCAACAATGATCCGGCATTAGCGATGATAGAGATTAATAACGAATCGTCTTTACTCGGCGCATGGCAAAGAGGCGATCTGGATCATTTAAAAGGGGAATACGAGCGATTATTGCAATTGCAATGGCAGCATTGGGCTGTAAGACAATACGGCAGCGCAGCGCAAGCCTGCCAGCTATGGCAAAGCTGCGATCTGACCAAGCAGGGCGGCTTGCTGGTCAAGGCGGGCGAATCCTCGGTGCTAGAGGGTGAATATGGCTGGGCAGCAAAGATGCGCACACTAGCAAGACGCGGTTTGAATAAAATCGGCGTAGCCCCGCCAGATTTGCTAGGACATTCGTTTGAGCCGCATCCACAGGGTGCCGGAAAGCGGGTAATCGACTTCACCCGCTTTTTAGTCGATATGGATAAACAATACCTAGAAATCATGCGTCGTACTGTACGCGCTGAGGTGGGTGATCTGGTGCCATTAACTGGTACACAAATGTATTACGGCGGCGTGATGAATGCCGATGCGCAGCAATCGATGGACTATGTTGATGAGCATTTTTATGTGGACCATTATGATTTTCCGCATCAAGCCTGGGATAGAAACGATTGGCGTATCCGCGATCAATCTGCGTTAAAAGAAGCTTGGCCGCAATTGTTGCAAAGAGCGTATTTCAGGGATGTAAACAAACCCTTTGTGCTGAGTGAATTTAATCAGGCATATCCCAACCGACAAGGGGCAGAGATATTGCCAGTGATGGCGGCATTTGCCAGCGCGCAGGATTGGGACGGTTTATTTTTCTTCCAATATATTGATGGCGATACGTGGAAATCCGTACCCGATAGCTTCTCACTCAGCGGTGATTGGGCAAAGTATGCAACGGCAGGCACGTCCGCTGCACTGTTCCGACAATTTCAGATCAGACCATTAGCCGAACGCAAAACTATTTTGCTCTCAGCTGATGTCAGGCAAATGCTAGGTGCCTTGCGAGATGAATCTGCTTATCCGGCCTATTTACTGAGTCACTTTGGCATTACACCGAAGACGGCATTTTTATATAGGATTGGTATTAATAATGTGGCTAAGGCCGATGTGCCCGCTAATGCAGTCTCGCAAAGCCAGGCAGATGACGGTGTTGTTTGGCAAGGACCGCAAGGGCAGCAAGGGCAGATTGGTGCCTTGCGTTACCAATCTACTCTGGGGCAATTGAGTGCAAGTACGCCTTATAGTTTGATCTGGGCGGGTTTTGGCGAAGAGTCGCGTGGTGCCAGCATACAATCTGCTGCAAATTCTTCTTCTTATGACTCATCAAAAACGACTGAAATATCAGTCAAGTTCCCGAGCGGCAGCCGTCGCTTTGCGACCATCCTGGCGACCAGTCGTGATGGCCTCAGTTTAGCCAATTCAAAACGTGTTTTATTAACCGTTGCAAGCGTCGCGCTTGGCAATCAACCCAATGCCATTCCTGCGCGACCAAAAAAATTGATCCCATATCCATCTGGTTTATCCGTTGCCGGGCAATACGGTGGTAGCTGGTGGACTTTGGAACCCGATCCTGACACTGGCAACAAACCATCTGGGCCACGCGATTCACAAGCGCCAGTTTGGCTAGAACGTATTCCCATGGCGATGTTTTATCCCAGTAAATTTAAAGCGATACAAGTTTTTCCACTGGATGGTTCTGGCATGCGCCGTACTGCCTTGCCTGCAACTGCGATCAAAAAAGTCAGCGGCGGATTTGAGCTGCAATTAGGGCTATCTAACTTAGGGCAAAGTGAACAGCTCTCACCTTGGTTTGAATTAATTACTGAATAATTATTTTAAAACTATCGTCATTCAGTAGAATTCAGCGTAATTTTGGTGATAGGAATTGCAAATTTTTTAGCCTGCTGAAACTTAATTTTCTTCTTTATTTCTCTTCTGTTTTTCATATCCTATGATGTGAAATTTCAATTTCATAATGTGAAAAATAATTCGACTCTGCACAATTTATTTTTCTCATTTTAAGAAATATTATTTCACATCGCAAAAAACAACATTTAAGTATATGATTTTAAAAGATTAAATATTTGTTATATGTCTTATATAAGACCTTGTTGCTTCGCAAAAAATGTCATATTATTTCTCTCAACGGAATTCACTTTTCATTAGTTTTAACAGCTTCATTTATTTTGCCCACAGGAGAGAACCATGACTACACGCGAACAACAGATTGCTGAATTGCAAAAAGACTGGGATACCAATCCACGCTGGATCGGTATCAAACGTAATTACACCGCAGCAGATGTGGTTAATCTGCGTGGCTCGATCAAAGTTGAGCACACGATTGCGAAAAACGGTTCGATCAAATTGTGGGATCTGGTCAATAACGAGCCCTTCGTCAATGCCCTCGGCGCGCTGACTGGTAACCAGGCAATGCAACAAGTTAAAGCGGGTTTAAAAGCCATCTACCTGTCTGGCTGGCAAGTTGCTGGCGACGCCAACGTTGCTGGCGAAATGTATCCAGACCAATCTTTGTATCCAGCAAATTCAGTACCTTTGGTTGTTAAGCGCATCAACAATTGTCTGACACGTGCTGATCAAATCCAATGGTCTGAAGGCAAAGGCGACACAGACTTTTTCGCACCGATCGTGGCCGATGCAGAAGCTGGTTTCGGCGGTGTATTGAACGCATTTGAATTGATGAAAGCCATGATCGAAGCCGGCGCATCAGGCGTCCACTTTGAAGATCAATTAGCTTCCGTTAAAAAATGCGGCCACATGGGCGGCAAAGTGTTGGTACCAACACGTGAAGCAGTTGAAAAACTCAACGCAGCGCGTCTGGCAGCAGACGTCATGGGCACACCAACCGTGTTGTTGGCACGCACCGATGCAGAAGCGGCTGACCTGATCACATCTGATGTCGATGACAATGACAAACCTTTCCTGACTGGCGAGCGCACGGTTGAAGGCTTCTACAAAACTAAACCAGGTCTGCAACAAGCGATCTCCCGTGGTTTGGCTTATGCCGAATACGCCGACATGATCTGGTGTGAAACTGGTAAGCCGGATCTGGAATTTGCTCAAGCATTTGCTGACGCAATCCATGCCAAGTTCCCAGGTAAATTGTTGTCCTACAATTGCTCACCATCATTCAACTGGAAGAAAAATCTGGATGACGCAACGATTGCCAAGTTCCAAAAAGAATTGGGCAAAATGGGCTACAAATTCCAATTCATCACCTTGGCTGGTTTCCATGCATTGAACTACGGCATGTTCAACTTGGCACACGGTTATGCACGTAACCAGATGTCCGCTTTTGTCGAATTGCAAGAAGCAGAATTCGCCGCAGCAGAAAAAGGCTTTACCGCAGTCAAGCACCAGCGTGAAGTCGGTACAGGTTACTTTGATGCAGTGACACAAGTCATTCAACAAGGTCAATCCTCCACGACAGCCTTGCATGGTTCGACAGAAGATGAACAATTCTTTGACGCTAAAAAAGTCGCTTAATTTTGTTTGAGTTTTAGCGCATTTGCGCTGAACTGTAAGGCAGTAGCTTTTAAATAAGATGCAAAAAGAAAAACTGCACGATGCAGATCGTGCGGTTTTTTGTTTTTATACTTTCGTACGTAGATAGTGATTTTCTGATTTTATGAATGATATTCTTTAATCAGACTTTCAAGAGGAATCCCAAGCCCAGCATGCAAACGTCGAATCATCGGCAAGGTTAATTGCCGCGTATGATTAAAGATCTCATAGATACGATTACTCTTACCAATCATAGGCTCAAGGTCTTTAACCGACAAACCAGATTGTTCCATCCTGAATTTTATCGCCTCAACCGGATCTGGTAAATCCAATGGAAAATGTTTGTTTTCGTAAGCCTCAACCAAGGTCACTAAAATATCTAGCCGGTCACCCTCTGGCGAGCCAAATTCCGCCATCATCAGCGATTCAATTTCATTAAGAGCAGCTTTATGATCTGCCTTAGTTCGTATTGGTTTGATATCCATTTTGTTTACTTTTAAATAGTTTGCACGTCGATTTTATCGTACTGTTTATGCGTACCAAAAAACCGAACATAAATTACACGGTATGGGTAATTTATCCAGACCACTAGCCTGTATTTGTTGCCTGCGATGTTGAATACGACCCGACCATCTTGCAAAATACTAGCTTGCCCAAAATCAAGCTTCACCATATTGGGGGAATCCCAATCAGCCTTCAGTGCATGGCGATACCATGCAAGTGCGGGCTCTTTAGCATCAATGAACGCAGGATTGTTTTCCCACAATGACTTAATGGTGGAGATTGAAATTATTCGCATGACCGTATGTTAGTCCCAAATTGGGACTTTCGCAAATAATATTCTAATTATTTTGAGTTACACGCCATTACTGAATGGCAGAAATAGGCATCGTTATCGGAGTAACTTTTAAGTAAATACACCATATCTCTCATAAGTATTGGTGCAACGTGTTGCTGGAACGCAGCTTAAGCTTGCTGAAGCATGGCAGCCATTTTTTGATGGATCAGGTTAACTGCCTTCAGAGGGCGAAGCATCACTTTGAACTCAGTGATCTTACCTTCCTCATCCCACTTGATCATATCAACACCGTTGATCGCGATGCCATCTAACTCCAGCTCAAACTCAAGAATCGCTTCACGATCACCCGTGAGCTCCCGGACGTAATGAAACGACTCATTGGCAAACACGTGAAGCGCAGCGCTGAGATATTGCTTAGTGACGCTTTTTCCGACTTGAGGCGTATTCACTACCGGCGAATAGAAAACAGCGTCTTCAGCAAGCAGCGCATCAAGTCCTCGCACGTTGTGCTCCTTAACGAGTTGATGCCAGATCGTGATTGGGCCAGACGACATAAATTTTCTCCAGAGTGTGGATGACGCGTTATACGTTATAGGACGAACAAATAAATAGGACGAATAAGACAGCTGAGTTAGTATTTTGCAAAGATAACTTGTGCTTAGTCAATCTCCAGTAAGCGCAGGGCGTGTTGAGCGCGCCTCATTAAGCACAAAACTTGCAGATATACGCTTGGCGACACCAAATCTATTACATATACTCCCCATTAAATTATTCAAATATGCTTTATTGTCCAAGTAATATATGGACGTGTTAAATATACCCATTAGGAGTATTAATGCAACGCGGCGTGTAGAACGTATCTAAAACTCACTGTCCCGCAGGTGGTTCCCATAGTTCGACCTTGTTGCCCTCAGGATCGATGACCCAGCCGAACTTTCCGTACTCTGAGTCGTCCGCCTTCTCCAGAACATTGCAGCCCTCATCCCGCAGCGCTTGAAGCACAGCGTCCAAGTCGTCGACGCGATAGTTGATCATAAAGGGCGACTTGCTTGGTGCGAAGTGCTTGCCATCAGCAGCACCGATCGACCACACGGTCGTTCCCTTAGTCGGATTGCCCTCAGCATCGGCCCAGGTGAACGCGGCGCCGCCCCAGTCCTGGACATCAATGCCGAGATGCTCCTTATACCAAGGGCGTAGTTCGACCGGGTTTTGTGCGCTAAAAAAGATGCCTCCGATACCTGTGACTTTTTTCATTTGAGTTTCCTAATGGCGGTGAAGTTTGGACGTACTGCGTTGGGATGTATTGTGTTGGAACTTACTACGTTGAAACCTGCTGTAGTTGTAGTGCTCAAAGACGTAATTAGTATTTGCGAAGATAGCCGACAAAACAAAGATGGGCAATTTGTTTTAAATCTCTCGAAAGACCGATGGACGTTGGAGATGCTTGATTTGTAGGGTGTGTTCCACGCACCGAATTGGGTGCAAAACTTACCTATGCACTCTCAAGAGTATCGACGCTTTTGCATATACTTCCCAAGAATTTATGAAAATATGCTTTCTTGTCCAAGTAATTGTTGGCGCGCACTCAATATTGACCAGATGGTCAATATTGAGTGCGCGCCAACACACGGACCACTTGGCGGCCATCGGACGGCGTGGACGCCGAGCGTGACAGTCCCGTCGGCAACATAGGGGGATCACCGTCAACCATCGCTGCCAGCGCCATGTGCGGACCAAGTACCCTGCCGCTTTCGATTTCAATGCGTTGCCCGATAGATTCGGACATCGCGGACATGTTGACGATCTGTAGCACGCCATTGGCTACATATGGCAAAAAAATGTCTTCGGTACGGACCGTGCCGTTAGGCACATCTTCAGTTCCAAGCAGAAGCCTTGCGAGGCGGTCATTTTCGGGATGCGTGTGCATGTCTGTCAGTGATGGCATCAGCCACTTTCCTGCGCCGCTTACACGCCGAACGCCTTTTGGAATATGAATTGTCTTAGCGGACCCAACTGCGTCAATACGCCCATTGCGAAGAATCACAGTCATATCGCGCAGAACGGTATCCGCATCGGTCATCGGAAGAACGGTAACGCCTTCAATTGCGATCGCTGCCCCGTTTGCAGCCTCGTTGGGCATCCTCCCGGCACTTTTTATAAGTAAGTCTGCCGCCGCTACCGGTAAACTCAAACTCGCCACATGTAGAATGGCCGCCGCTGTGATCGCGCGACAAAACAACATTCTGATTGACCGTTGAGGAAAATTGAAAACGCTCATTGTTGTATCACTCAAAATAATGAATTTCGTCTGATGCTGCCAATTCATAAAAAATGGAATCGAAAGTCTTTAGGGGCACAAAAATGATGATAGTCAACTTTGTGGCTCCGTCTCGGGATTCGGCGTTTGGATCTGTTCGACGCGTTATGCGAATTTGCCTAGCTGACGGGATCGCTATAAGCGGATTTAAAAGAAATGAAATGCTCATTGGCGATTCCCGGTCGAGTGTTGAGTTAGGGGTGATAACGAACGTATATGTGTAGTGTGATGATTTTCATTTCGTTTCGTGTCCGTCATAGTTCGGGCAATTTTGTGCAAGTTTTGCCCAAACCTTATCAACTGCTTCGTGTGATTGCTTAAGTTCAGTTTGCTTTGCCTGCTCGTTGGTAAAGTAATTATCTTCCTGGCGCATGACCAGAAACGGTGCTCGTGAGTCACTTTGATAAAGCACCATGTAGCCACAGTGACGATCAATGTTTGTGAATCGGCTTACAAGATCAACGGCAGCGTAGATGCCAGCAGCAGGAGCGTTGACAGGATCTTTTGTCCAAGTGATTTTGACAATTCGTCTTTCTTTAACTGGCCCCGCCTGAGCATTAAATTGTGATAACCGATTAGCAAACTCAGCGAACGGTATCGATTTCTTCTGCCCTTCCGTCATAAAGTCGTAAGCCTTTATTTCATGACCACTGTCCAGCGCGGAAAGGAAATTTTGAACGACCTGAGGTACCTGCGCCCGCTGATCCACGGACGGAAGCCAGCCTCGCGCGGAGTCAGCGGTGATATTTATTTCCTGCAGAGACACCGTATTTGGACGAGAAGCTTCACTAAACAGACCATCAATCTGAGATGCTGAAAGCTCTATGAGATCTTTGTAGGCTGCATCAGTTGCCGCTTTGTTGCCCGTACCCTCGCCATATAGCTTGTAGCCACTCGTGCCGAAAGCGAACATGAAATAAAACGGAGCTGCTATGCTGCCCGACGCCGTGACAACAACAACTGAACGCTTATCGCTACACCCAAATACAAGCCATGAAGATCCTCCAAAGGTCTTGGTTACGGGGCCGATTTTGCAGTTAATGTTGGGCTCTGCAGCGAAGGTAGATGACCCGAACAGTAGTAAAGCAGACAGCAGCATGGCTTTCATGGGGTGATCCCTAACGTTGAGCTACACGGAACTGCGCACAATCATCGCAGACCGAAAAGTAAACGGTTGATAAAGTGTTGATCGTGGAAATGACCATATGCGCAGTTTCCGAGTTGAGCGTTAAGTTAAATTTGGCTCTCATTGCCAAAACTTCCATTTAAATTTAGAGGGATGCTTAAGTACTATCTTACCAATTGGCGCACCCTCGGGGAGATCTTTGATTTGAAACGCTATTTGGCCGGCAAACGAATAATGAACCTCGATATTAGATACTTCAACGTTGGCTGCCGCATACTCACCACCCAAACTAGGTGTTAACTTAAAGCTATAAATTTCGTCCTCGTTAAGCAACATACCACCTTGCTTTAGCTCGCCAATGATCTGTGTATTAAAGTATTCACGGATAAAGTCACTATTCGATAAAAGTTCTCCAAAATCATCGCTCGATTCAGAAACTTTCCAGAATTGATGTGATGCGACATTAAGAAAATAAATTGTTCCATCAATCGTATTTTTGAAGAAGGCATCGCCTAGCGCTGTCAATATAATTGGGCTGAAGTTATTTCCAATAAGCCATTCCCAATCCTTAAACAGTGTTCTCAAATTAACGTGCTTAAAATCAACTTTAAAATCTTCGAGAGTCATAATTCAATATTTAACTTGCGAGCTCAGCGGGCGGCGAAGCCATCCGATGGCGCGACCGGTTATGCGTCGCATTCATCGTGCGCGCTCGCCATACCCAACTGGGAAGGACTGTATGGACAGAGCGCCGCTCGCGGCCACGAAGGCGGCTGAGACGCAGAGCAGGAGCCAAGGGGCGGCGCCAAACTCCGTGGCCTGGAGCACTGGCCAAGCAAACGCTACGGCGCCAATTGCAGCTGATGCGAAAGCAACCAATGGGAGCAGGAAGAGCCGATGGACATACCTGACACCAAGCAGGCGGAGCAAGAGCATGAATGCAGCCTGCGAGCACAGTACGGCAACTACCGGAAAAAAATGAGTTCCATCTACGCCAAAGATGTAGAGCAATGGTTGCAGAAGGCATAGTAGGGAGAGCCAATGCAGGGCACGCTGCTTCGATGTACGGAAAGCCTGCGGTGGCGCGCTCTCGGCTGCTCGCAGCATCGAACGCCGCATTAGCCTGAATGCGATCAGGCCGAGGCAGGCGCCGACAAGGCCGAGAAGAGCGAGTTCGGGTGGCAAGAACATGTGTGTTTGCGCCGCCTAACGCAACGGTGAGCGGATGGCCGCCCACACAATTAATAAATACTGAATCGAATTTCGGCCAGTCCGATCGACCATCCTGTTAAGCGTCATGCGGCCAACCTTCCTCATTCCGTTCAAGAACTGTACCAGTCGCTAGGAATCCTCCATCCCATAGCTCGAACTTTACTCCAGGCTTGACAACATGGCTAAATAGTTCAGGTGCAAGTACGACGCAACGAACACACGCTAAATCACCAGCTTTGAACGTTCCGGGTGACTCAATCCACATCCCTACGGTGTTGAGGCCTTCAACTCCATCCATTGCCATTGGGACTCGTCGATGAAGAGATTCGTCAAACAAAAACCAATGACGCCGTTCCGGTCCATGTTCCCGGAAATGAAATTTCAACTCGGCTGTGAATTGGGGCTTCGGAAGCATATGATTTGACGCTTAACGTTGGAGGCCATTGGCACACAGCAATCGCCGCGCAGCGGAAACTTGCTGCTGTGTGTCCGCGTGGGCCGACCTGTTAGCCATCAATGTGACCATCGCCTCGAACCTTTCAGACCGAAGCAGAATTGGGTTTTGACCAAGGGCGCAATTGGTAGGGCGTGGGAAGTAACTGTGGCGCATCAGCCGCCAAGCTGTAAACCTCTAGGCCGCTTAATGTTCCTCCGCTTTCAAAAATGAAGACCCCAAACATTTCGTCGCCTTCACCAACAATGAAATCTGCAAGGACATGTACCCCAGGTGGAGCTATCGACTTGCCTTCGATCTTGAAGTTAAAGCTGGCGCAGCCACAAGAGCAGCGCCATGTGGTGGCTTCAGCGTGCGCCAGCTGCGCTTCAAATGCAACAGCTTCGGCGCTTCCATGCGCAAGCATCCATTGGGCGAGGTCACGCTCTTGCTCAGTCAGCGGACGGGTTACAATAGGCGTATTCATGATGGCTAACGTTGAATTGAGAGATGCGCTCGCCAATCAATCAAATTAAAGGAAACGCTTTCTCGCGCGTCATTTTCGAATGCCATGTTAAATTTCTTGCACATGGCTATTACGTATTCGATCGAAAACATTTCCAATTTCCTTCCTTAGAAGCCTTTATTCCTGCCTTAGCAGCGCTACGGTTGAAGCCTATCAGATGTTTTTCAAACGCTAGTAAAAGAAGCCTTCTATGAGGCCACTCATCCATAATCTCAATGAATCCCCCGTCAGTCATCACAACCATCCATTTGGACTCAATATACGGGCCTGTTAGATCTGGAAATAGTGCTTTTTCTCGAGCAAAAATTACTTTTGAGATATCTTTGAAAGGAATGATTCTACTTTGACCAGACGACGAGTAATTTATCGTTATCTCAGAAATTACAATTGAATCGTAATTTACCGGCTTTCTTAGTTCCACATACAAAAGTACGGCTATCCCACTTAAAAAAATACCCCAGATTACGTATGAGTACTTTGGCCAATTTGCTGACAGCACAAGTACAACGACTGTAGTCACAGCAATCATGCCTTGACGTATTAGATCTCGAGTTCTCGCAGACAGGCTAAGCATTTTGAAATTTAACGTGGAGATGACGGGCGCGCTTCAGCGCGTCCGGGTTGATTGATTTGTTAGCGCGACAGCATCACAGCCACCTGCTGTTCCATACTGAACTTCCTGCTTTGACCACATTTTTCCAAGCCTCATTGTTTCAGGCCCGCAGCTAGAACTGACCATCGTTGTACAAGAACCAAGCGTTAGTAATATACCCAATACCCATCCAGTCGCAAAGCGCAGACCAAAAAAACGATCGGGTTTTCGTAAAAAATGGATACTCAATACAAGCGCCGTCATGAAACTTAAAAACACAAAGAGCTCGTAGAAGCCATAGTCCAAGTCTTCGACAATCCATCCGCCGAAGTTGAGAACTATTGCGATGAGCCAAAGCGGCAGAAACGCAGAAAGGAGAAAACCAAGCCACCACTTCACACGGGCAATTTTTAAGTTGGGCATGTTCGCTAATGTGCTTTAATTTTCATTTTGCAATGATAACCGACGGAACAAAAAAAAGAAGCTCGCTTTGCGTTTCTTGAAATGCTCATGAATGTGAGTTGTATCTGGTTGAACTGATTAGATAGGTAGTATAGCCAAATGGACAAAAACATCACGTCTACAAGTTCACGTTTGCATGACCAGGCAAGCGTAGCACCGTAGTAGGTGCAAAATTTGCATATGCAAATTTAAGAATATTAGTGTCATTACATATACTCCCCTGTAAATTGGTGTAAATATGTCTTTTCGTCTAGTTAATGCATGGACATGTTAAATATACACATAGGGAGTATTTTTAAAGACGGTGCGCGGAACGCACCCTATACTTGCTGTCAATTCAGACTCAATCCTACGGTGCAATTGTCCGCGAGACATTGAGTAAAAGACATGCGACTACCGCCGGGTGCAACGACCTCCAATATTCCACGATTCGCTTCAAACAAGTAACCACCACAATACATTTTGATTACTTCAACAATTACACCTTCACCAGGATCAAGTAACAGCCGCAGAGCCACTTCTCCTCGCCCTGTGCGAACCGTAATCCTGCCGCCGACTGCTTCTACATCCCAAGCATTAGAGCTAACCTTCCATTCATTACGATGAATCAAGAGACTTGGCAGACCACTTTGATCGAAGAAACTAGCTGAGATTTGAAAAGGAGCATGATCCATTTCGGCATTTTCAATACGGATAAGGGGGATGCCTCTAACCTCTACCGGTGTTGGACAGTTTCTAAGTGTCATCCCCCCAAGGATGATGTACGGTTGGGTTTTATTGTCTTCAAGATCGGAAAATGCAAAGCCGCTTTCTTTCGCTGCGGGTTTCTCCATTGCTTCAAGGACCCTTTTGGTGGACAGGAAATTACGCGTTTTCTTCGCATGACAAGTAGGGCAAAGCAGAGCTATTCCGTGAGGATCATGAACTTTAGCTTTGGCAAACTCGGGACGCACATGTTCGTATTCAACAATTGCGGCACCACAAAGAACACAGCCGTAACCACAACGTTGACGCACCTGTCGCTTAATGTTTTCGGGAATCGATCGTGAAAGACCAAATTGGTTACGCATCTGTGTACCCTAACTTGATTTAATTTTCATTTTGAAATGATAACCGACATAATCGGATCGATCATCCTAATAGCCACCTCACCACAATAATGCTTCAACTTCTTCATATTTATCCGAAACTTTTAGAAACGTTTCAGCCCAGCCGCTGCTCAAACTTACTTCTTGGAGTGGTCCAGTGAGAGCGAAAAGCACTGAGATTTTTACCTTCTCAGGTAAATGACCATTTTCTATTATATTGATTAGGTTTTGAATTTCACTTTCAGCGTCCTCTCTATCTTTCCATGAGGACCAGCAAAAGTCATTATCTGGAATTGCGACAAGTTCAATAGCCGACTTAAGCACATGAATCAGACTTCCTATTGGATTTTCTCTATGAATGCCATGATGAATAAGCGTTTTTGTTCGATCTAAACTCATATTGTGCGATGACTCCAAGTTTGATGGCTAACTTTAAAGGTGAGCAGCCAGCTGTTTCTGACCATCAATTCAACCTGCTGGTTAGCAAGCGTGGGGTGCGTGCCACGCACCGCATCGGGTCCAAAGTTGGCACATGCAAGATTAGGAATATCAATGCCATTACATACATACCCACATCGATTAGTGAGGACAAGTATCAGCATTTTCAATTTTCTGAATAGCGACATTTATCGCAAAAGAACACTCGTAACCCTTAGATTTTGCTAGTTTAGTACACGATATATTCTGTATGCGTTTAGTCCTTGATCCCTCACCGTGACATTCTTCTTGTGACGACTTTACCTTCATAGTGTTGTATAAATCTTGGGCTGAGCTACCTTTTATATACATGTAATAATGAGTGTCATGCCGTTCTTGAGCCGATTGTTCATTATCGTAAGGTGTTGCACCCCAAACGGAAGAAGTGCCAGATAAGTTCGAGTACTGAATACCGGTCGCCGTAACCAATGTCGAAACTGTACCTAGCAAAAATAGGATCAATGAATTACGCAAATTGTTTCCTAACGTATTTTTGTTTCCATTAGATGTCACGTCAATTTCTTCCATTTTTTCATCTGAAAATCGCAGCAATTTAACAACAAACGCCACATTTATTTAGACCGACGCTGCTCCCGCTGCCGCTCGCGCTGAAGCACCCCAATAAATTTCACCCCCTGCGTCGTATAACGTTGCCACAGACGACGCGGTTCGCTGGCTAGGCGCCAGAACCATTCCATGCCGATTTTTTGCATCCATTGCGGGGCGCGTTTTTTTTGCCCTAAAGCGAATTCCATGGCGGCGCCGACGCAGAGTAGCAGCGGTGCATTGTTCTCCGTAAATTCTTTGCGATAGCGCAGGCACCAGCGTTCTTGTTTTGGCATACCTAGACAAACAAAGACGATGTTGGGTTGTGCTTGCTGGACCAGGCGCATGGCTTCTGCGCCTTCTTCACCGTCTGCGGAGAATTGCATCGATGGACAAAAAATACTGACTTTTAAGCCGGGGTAGGTTTGTGCGAACGATGCTAATAGCGCGGCTTCTTGTCCCGGTTGTCCTCCTATGACAAAAATCGATAGTTGTTTTTGTATTGCGCCTTGGCACAGCGAGACAAATAAATCGGCACCGGTAACGCGTTCTGGCAGCGGTGTTACGGCCATTTTGCTGGCCCAGATAATTGGCATGCCGTCGGCAAAAATATAGTCGGCTTCGGCGTATTGCGCTTTAAATGTCGGGTCACTATCTAGCTTGACGACGTGATCGACATTGGGCGTGACGACGATGCGGCTGGCATGATTGCGCTGGCTGGCTACCTCTAGCAAATGTATCGTTGCCTCATCAAATGTACAGGCTCGAATATCTAGTCCGAATAAATTACTGATCTGTAGCGCTGGGTCGCTTGGCAAATGGTCGTTGGCTGAGGGCATGGGGTAATATTCGCAAGAAGGTTAGCGTGTCAGAAAATTGATTATCTCAGCTATCGCCGTGTTTCTGTATTCGAAAGTATCAACATGTTTCATAAAAACTGTAAAACCAGAATAAAAATTTGCGGCTTGACGCAGGCAGACGATGTGCGGCGTGTGGTCGCCGCGGGTGCGGATGCCTTGGGCTTTGTGTTTTATCTACCTAGTCCGCGATATGTCACGCCCGCAGTGGCGGCGAGTTTGGTTAAGGAGATTTCGCCATTTGTGATGTCGGTCGGTTTGTTTGTGAATGCGACGATTGAGGAGTTGCAGGCGACGGTGGCTGTGGTGCCGCTGCAGTTATTGCAGTTCCACGGTGATGAGACGGCTGCGCAATGTCACGCCCTTGCCAGCGCTGTGAACCGCCCATTTATTAAAGCTTTTCGGGTCAAGCCCACCACAAGCGCAGCTGATTTGCTAGAATGCGAATCAGAATATCGTGCGGCAAGCCCTTTGTTTGCCGGATTATTGCTTGATACCTTCGTCGATGCTTACGGAGGTAGTGGAAAGGTTTTTGATTGGTCTCTCATCCCAAAAGAACTCGCGCCTCGGGTCGTTTTAAGTGGTGGCTTGAGCGTGCAAAACGCGACTGACGCAGTGTGTCAGGTTCGTCCGTTTGCGGTCGACATCAGTAGTGGTGTCGAGCTAAGCAAAGGGATTAAAGATGATGTCAAGGTACGTGCTTTTATTGAGGCCGTGCGCTTGGCAGACAATGAAAACTAGCAAAACAGCTTTGTTAATCAGTTTAGGTACTATGAGTTTAGACTCTATGAGCCTAGACCCTAAACTTGGTTAATGTGCTGAGCTAATTGCCACTGAAAGTAAAATCATGAGCACGATCAATCCTTTGTCGCCAACCCAGCCGGGTTTGCAAACTAATCCGCAAGCAATTTTCCACGCGGCTGAATACAATTTTCCTGATGCGCGTGGTCATTTTGGCCAATATGGCGGCACCTTCGTGTCAGAAACTCTGACCCATGCGCTGACTGACTTAAAAGAAAATTACGCACGCTATCAAAACGATCCGGAATTTTTAGCCGAATTCCGCGATGAGCTGCATCACTTTGTCGGTCGTCCGTCACCGGTGTATCACGCCAAGCGCATGTCGGAAATCAATGGCGGTGCGCAAATCTATTTCAAGCGCGAAGACTTAAACCATACCGGCGCGCACAAAATCAACAATGTCATCGGCCAGGCTTTACTCGCCAGACGGATGGGCAAGCCGCGTGTGATTGCCGAAACCGGGGCAGGGCAGCATGGTGTGGCAACCGCCACAATCTGCGCACGTTTTGGCCTGGAATGTGTGGTCTATATGGGGTCGGAAGATGTCAAGCGCCAGGCGCAAAACGTCTACCGCATGAAGCTGCTTGGCGCGACCGTAGTGCCAGTTGAGTCGGGTTCCAAGACCTTAAAAGACGCGCTGAATGAGGCGATGCGCGACTGGGTTGCCAATGTTGACAACACGTTTTACATCATTGGTACCGTCGCTGGTCCGCACCCATATCCTATGATGGTGCGTGACTTCCAGTCTGTGATCGGTGAGGAATGCTTATGGCAGATGCCGGAAATGACTGGTCGTCAGCCGGATGCTGTGCTGGCTTGTGTCGGCGGTGGCTCGAATGCGATTGGGATTTTCTATCCGTACATTGATCAAAAAAATGTGCAATTAATCGGCGTAGAGGCAGCAGGCGAGGGCATGGAAACAGGCAAGCACTCGGCGTCGCTGACGGCGGGTTCACCTGGCGTGCTACACGGCAATCGCACGTATCTGCTGCAAGACGCGAATGGCCAAGTCATCGAGACGCATTCGGTATCGGCTGGTCTGGATTATCCGGGCGTGGGGCCAGAGCACGCATGGTTGAAGGATATGGGGCGTGCTCAATACGTGACGATTACTGACGTCGAGGCGCTGCAGGCGTTCCATGATTGCTGCCGGATTGAAGGCATTATCCCGGCCCTGGAATCGAGCCACGCGCTCGCTTACGCCGCCAAACTCGCTGCGACGTTGCCTAAAGATAAAATCATTTTGGTGAATTTGTCGGGTCGTGGCGATAAGGACATGCATACGGTGGCCGAAAAGGCTGGGCTGAAGTTTTATTAACAGCCTTATTGAAAGTTCAGTAATGTTGCATCCAGAGCGCTTCTAAGTGATCAGGGTTTGCTCTGGATTTTAATATACTCCCCTAAAATATTTGATAAATCGGCTTATTGTCCAGATAATCTCTGGACAGCTAATAAATACCTAGGTGGAGTATATTGATTTGATCAGTGTAAGTGTAGTGTGCTAATGCTTTCGTTACACGCTCAGGCAGTACTTTAGGCTGCACCTTAGTTGCACCTTAGTTGCACCTTAGCTGCACCTTAGTTGCACCTTAGTTGCACCTTAGCTGCACCTTAGCTGTCCCTCATGCTACATATTCATACTATAAATTTAGCAGGAAAAATACCATGCCAAGAATACAAACGACCTTAGCGGCGCTGGCTGCCAATAACAAAAAAGGCTTGATCCCGTTTATCACCGCAGGCGATCCCGATCCTGCACTGACTGTGCCGTTGATGCATGCCCTGGTTGAGGGCGGTGCGGATATTATCGAACTTGGCGTGCCGTTTTCTGATCCGATGGCGGATGGCCCGGTGATACAGCGCGCATCTGAGCGAGCACTGTTGCATGGAGTTGGATTGCGTGATGTATTACAATTCGTCCGCGAATTTCGATTGAGCAATCAAACCACGCCAGTTGTGCTGATGGGATACGCCAATCCGATTGAGCGTATGGGCATAGACGCCTTTATTGCCTCGGCAACAGAAGTTGGGGTGGACGGCGTTTTGGTCGTCGATTATCCGCCAGAGGAATGTGAAGATTTTGCCAATAAGATGCAGCAAAATGGCATGGATACTATTTTCTTGCTGGCACCCACTTCGACCGATGAGCGCATCGCTCAGGTTGGTAAAATTGCCACTGGTTATGTTTATTATGTCTCGCTTAAAGGCGTAACCGGGTCGGGAAGCTTGGATTTAGACGCTGTCGCCGCCATGATTCCACGCATCAAAAAACACGTCAAAGTCCCTGTGGGCGTGGGTTTTGGCATACGTGACGGTGCAACGGCAAGAGCAATTGCGTCCGTTTCCGACGCGGTTGTGATAGGCTCTCGGATTATTCAAGAGCTAGAAACGACGCCGCGTGAAAATGCTGTCGCGGCAGTAAAAAGCTTTATTTCTGGTGTCAGACAGGCGTTGGACGAGTAAAATACGCGCTGACGATTGTTTGTCCCCCGCGTTTGTTCCACCAGAATGAACATGATGCTTGCGATGTCTACATGGTTATCTATGTGATCGCAAGCCGAATTCAGGAGAAATTATGAGTTGGCTAGAAAAATTACTACCACCGCGCATTCAGCGCTCGGAATCTGCGCACCGTAAATCCATGCCCGAAGGGCTGTGGGTTAAGTGCCCTTCCTGCGAAGCCGTACTGTATCGCTCCGATCTGGAAGCAAATATCCATGTTTGCCCAAAATGCAGCCACCACATGCGTATTGGCGCACGCGAACGCCTTGACGCTTTGCTCGACGCTGGCGGACGGTATGAAATCGGTCAGGAAGTTTTACCGATTGATACCCTCAAATTCAAAGATAGCCTAAAATACACCGATCGCCTAAAAGATGCCTTAGAGTCGACTGGCGAGACAGATTCTATGATCGTCATGGGCGGTTCTATCATGACCGTTCCTGTCGTAGTCTCTTGCTTTGTATTTGACTTTATGGCCGGTACCATGGGCTCTGTATTGGGCGAGCGTTTTGTGCGCGGCGCACAAGCGGCACTGGACCAAAAAGTTCCGTTCATTTGTATTACTGCCAGTGGCGGTGCGCGTATGCAAGAAGGTGTTTTGTCCCTGATGCAAATGGCAAAAACCACAATGATGCTGACGAAATTGTCAGAAAAGAAATTACCGTTTATCTCTGTATTGACCGATCCGACCACCGGTGGCGTCTCTGCTTCTTTTGCCTTTATGGGTGACGTTGTAATTGCAGAACCTAAGGCACTGATCGGTTTTGCCGGTCCGCGCGTGATCGAAAATACAGTCCGAGAAAAATTGCCAGAAGGCTTCCAGCGCTCGGAGTTTCTGTTGCAAAAAGGCGCAGTCGACATGATTGTTGACCGTCGCAAAATGCGCGAAGAAATCGCTCGTTTGCTGGCTTTGTTGCAGAACCAGTCTGCAGAAGCGGTATCGTAAATTTTTGTCTATTTTTCATACTAAAATTTCAAAGAAATCTAAATACGAGCCCGATTCTGTCGGGCTTTTTTTATCTTATGACCAATTCGCTTAATTCTTCTACTTCTATGACGACGCCTGACAATCTGCTGGATTGGCTGGCATTGCTAGAAACTCGTCACTCCAAAGAAATCGACATGGGCCTGGATCGTGTCGCCGCGGTGAAGGAACGTTTGGATATTCGCTACGAATGCCCAGTCGTCGTTGTCGGTGGCACCAACGGCAAAGGGTCCACCTGCGCCATGCTGGAATCGATTTTATTGCAAGCTGGATATCGTGTCGGTTTATACAGCAAGCCCCATTTTTTAGATTTTAATGAGCGTGCCCGTATCCACGGCGAATCAGTCAAAGATCAGGTGTTTGTCGATGTGTTTGCCGAGGTAGAAGCAGCAAGGTTGATGGAGCCTGCGATCTCGTTAACTTATTTTGAATTTACCACGCTGGCAATTTGTAAATTGCTGGCAGATGCCAAATTAGATGCCGTGATTCTGGAAGTTGGTCTGGGTGGTCGTCTCGATGCGGTCAATGTGATTGATGCCGATGTCTCAATAGTCACCAGCGTCGATATTGATCATGTGGATTATCTGGGGGATACCCGCGAAAAAATTGGATTTGAAAAGGCTGGAATTTTCCGTACCGGCAGAACTGCCATTTGCGGCGACCCTGTGCCGCCACAATCCTTGATTGAGCATGCGACCGCGATCGGTGCAGATCTGTGGTTGTTTGGTCGTGATTTCAATTATTCCGGCGATAAGCAACAATGGAATTTTGGTGGTCGCGTACAACGTCGCAATTCGCTTGGTTATCCGAGTTTGCGCGGCGCGAATCAGTTGCTGAATGCATCCGCTGTATTAGCCGCGCTGGAGGCGTTAAGAAATCGCTTGCCCGTGGGCGCGCAAGAAGTACGTAATGGGCTGGTGATGGTAGATTTGCCGGGACGTTTCCAGGTCATGCCTGGTCGTCCGGTGGTCGTGCTGGATGTGGCGCACAACCCGCATGCGGCCGCGACACTGTCGCAAAATTTCGACAATATGGGATTTCACGCCTACACCTATGCCGTGTTTGGCTCGATGCTGGATAAGGATATTGATGGCGTTATTGCCCAGATTAAAGGCAAGATTGATCACTGGTGTGTCACCGATTTGCCTTTGCCACGCGCTGCCAGCGCTGACCATTTAAAGGAACGATTATTGGCAGTAGGTGCCTTGCAAGATGCGGAACATAGTATCCAAACTTTCACAAGTCCAGAGGATGCCTATGCCTTTGCACTCGGTAAGGCAGGGGAAAATGATAGAATAGCGGTCTTCGGTTCTTTTCTCACAGTAGCTGGTGTGATGAGGGCGCGGAAGCAGAATAACCACTAGTGATCTTTTGGGAGAATTTCTAAAAACCTTTAATCGAGATGCGGTGCTAGGCGCAAGCCGCAGCAATACGTCGGTATTGCGAGGCTTTGCAACAGCGCAATGCGCTCGATTATGGGATTTTTAGAAGTTCGCTTTTGATCACGACTCACTTAGATACTTGCACATGAGCTTGCTATCACGTTTTAAACAAAAGCAAGAAACAACATCCGATCAGGATAATGGCGAATACCGTTCTCGTGCAGAGGACGACACCAAGCCCGTACGTGGCAGCAAACGCGCTGATCGTTCAGATAATGCGCGTAAAAGCAAAGTTGCCGATCCTGTATTGCCAGAAAAAAAACGTGCCCGCCGTCGCTTGATTGGTGCCATCGCTTTGGTATTAGCCGCTGTGATTGGCTTGCCAATGATTCTGGATTCAGAACCAAAACCGCTGGCTGACGACATCGCGATTCAGATTCCTTCTAAAGATAAATTGCCAGCAACCGAGCAGATAGCAGTGCCTAAAGTAGCTAGCAAGTCAGCTGAGCCTCTGGAAGAAATTATCGATCCGCCCCAGACGCAACAAAAGCCGCAAGTTAAAGCTTCAAGCAAAGATGTAGCTGCCTTGCCTGCCGTTGCGCTTGCAGATAGTAAAGTGTCTACGAAGCCAGAGGTCAAGCCTGAATCAAAGTCCGACCCGAAAGTGTCCACAGACGCCAAGCCAGAATTCAAGCCGGAAACCAAATCAGCTAGAGTTGAAACAAAAATAGATACGAAGTCGGATACTAAAGCCGACACTAAGCCAGAAACTAAAGTTGAGGCAAAAATACCAGTCATAAAACCCCCGGTAAAATCCTCTGAACAAAACGATGATGCTGCGCGTGCTTTAGCAATACTCGAAGGAAAAACTGTTAAACCTGCGGCAAAAGCAGAAGTTCAAACCAAAGAACATAGCGGATACGTGGTTCAGGCAGGTGCCTTTTCTACCCCAGAAAAAATCAGCGAAGTACAAGACAAGTTGAAGGCTGCAGGGATTAAATCGTACACACAAAAAGTGGCGACTTCACCTAATGGCGACAAATCAGTGACGCGCATACGCGTAGGTCCGTTTGAAAGCAAGGAAGAAGCGGATAAGGCTACTGCGAATCTGGTCAAGCTTGGATTAAGCCCTAAGTTGATTCCCAACTGATGAACCCCATATTGATGGTAGTAGGAATGTGCTGTGACCTTATTTGATTACCTGGTGTTGTTTATACTGATTTGCTCCATCGTTATCAGCACCATGCGCGGCCTGGTAAAAGAGATGTTGTCACTGGTCAGTTGGGTAGTGGCATTTGTCGTTGCCAATACGTTTAGTGCAACCGTTGCTGGCTATTTGCCAGATCTGTTCCCTGGGCAGATGTTGCGTTTAATCGTGGCATTTATTGCCTTGTTTATTGGCGTACGTTTGCTAATGTCCTTATTAATGATGGCGGTAGACGCCGTGCTGAAAGCCAGTGGTCTGAGCCTGGCTGATCGTGGTTTAGGCGGTTTGTTTGGCTTGGCGCGTGGCTGTATTCTGGTACTTGCAGCAGTGATGGTTTGTGGCATGACATCGATTCCGCAACAGCCATTCTGGCGCAACGCGCTGCTCAGTCCGATTGTCGTGACGTCGGCGCAAACTGTGATGCCATTTTTGCCTGCGTCGATTACGCGGCATGTCAGCTTTTAGATTTTAATTTGTTCTTTAGGAGTCCACCATGTGTGGCATCGTCGGTGTAGTTTCAAATAGTCCCGTCAATCAATTGCTGTATGACGCCTTGCTGTTGTTACAGCATCGTGGTCAGGACGCAGCTGGTATTGCAACGGGCCATGGCAATAAATTTGCAATGCATAAAGCAAACGGCTTGGTACGAGATGTATTTCGTACCCGCAATATGCGTTCTTTACCAGGCAATATCGGTATCGGTCAGGTGCGCTACCCAACCGCAGGCTCAACCAGCGAAGAAGAGGCACAACCGTTTTATGTGAACGCGCCTTTTGGTATTGTGCTGGCACATAACGGTAATTTGACCAATGCTGATGAACTCAAAATTGAGTTATTCAAAAATGATATGCGTCATTTGAATACCGATTCTGATTCAGAGGTATTACTCAATATTCTGGCGCACCAGATCCAGGAAGTGACCAGTGGTTATTCGCTTGATCCTCAATCCATGTTCCGCGCGGTATCTATGTTGCATCGCCGTGTGCGTGGTTCTTACGCGGTAGTTGCACAAATCGCGGGTTATGGCTTGTTGGCATTTCGCGATCCGTTCGGGATTCGCCCTTTGTGTATCGGGTTGTCGCATACCGAAAATGGTGTCGAATACATGATCGCCAGCGAGTCGGTTGCTTTAGATGGTTTGGGTTTTAAGTTCCTACGTGATGTTGAGCCGGGCGAGGCGATTTTTATTGATCTCGACGGCAAAATGTACAACGAACAATGTGCTGATAATCCCACCCTCAATCCTTGCGCATTTGAATACGTCTATCTGGCCCGCCCGGACTCCATTATCGACGGCGCATCGGTGTATCTGACGCGCTTAAAAATGGGTGAATATCTGGCAGACAAAGTACGCAATCAATTCCGCGATGGTGAGATTGATGTTGTCATGCCAATTCCCGATTCTTCCCGTCCATCAGCGATGGAACTGGCAATGAAATTGAATCTGGATTACCGCGAAGGCTTCATCAAAAATCGTTACATTGGCCGTACTTTTATGATGCCAGGTCAGGCGATTCGCAGAAAGTCGGTGCGCCAGAAATTGAATGCGATCAAGCAGGAATTTGCTGGTAAGAGTGTATTGCTGGTCGATGATTCTATCGTCCGTGGTACCACCAGCCGCGAGATCGTCCAGATGGCACGCGAGTCCGGTGCCAAGCGGGTGATTTTTGCCTCTGCGGCACCACCAGTAAAATTCCCTAACGTGTATGGAATCGACATGCCGACCCGCAGTGAGTTAATCGCCTACGGTCGTAGCGAAGATGAAGTCTGTCGTGAAATTACCGCAGATGCCCTGGTGTACCAAGATGTAGCCGCCATGAAGCGTTCTATCTCTGACGTTAATCCTTATCTGCGCAACATCGAGGCATCTTGCTTTGATGGATATTATGTTACCGGTGACGTCAGTCCAGATTATCTTAATCGCTTAGAAACGGCGCGAAATAATCCGCGTCCAGATACCGAGGATGTAATGCGTTCTCAGTTAAATTTGAATTTAGCTGAACGCGCAGATTAATTTTTTAGCGTTAATATATAAAAAAAGCCCGACATCATGATGGTGTCGGGCTTTTTTATCTTTGGCACGCCTGATCGGAAATCTCAGTTAAAACCAGGTTAAATCTAGTTCACTCACTGTTCAATTTCATCCGCACGTCTTTGACGATACTCCATCAGATTCAGCACGATCATCATCAGGGCACCTAAGGGTGCCAGGGTTGCCAGCAGCCAGAATATTGCATTAAAATAAATGTTGTCTCGTATGGTAACTCTACGTGGTTCGGGTGGGGCGTTTGCTGCAATTGCTGTGGCGACTGTCTGCGCATCATCTTGGATTGATATCAACATCGCGTTTGTTGACGAGGTTGTTGGAGATATTGCTGGCGCTACCGATGTCGTCTTTGGAGTGCTCTGTGTACAAGGAGTGCTTGCTGCCTTATTACCACCGTTGGTTTCGCCCGTACATGGGTTGGACTGCGCCAAAGCATAGGTCGAGAGTAAGCTAGTTAGCAACAGAGCAAGAATGAAGTGGATGCGTTTCATAATTTTTATAAAATTAATCAAGGCGAGAATCTTAACAGGTCTGAACTTGAGCGTGATGATACTGATCGGCTCATCAGTTGCTACAACGGATGAGTTATTGCCAAATTAAGCAAATTCCAGTATTGATCAAGTATAATTTGTTGTCTTATTTGCAGTTAAATTTGCAGTTAATCAAACGGGCAAACATATGCATCCATTATTGTTAGAAGTCAAAAACCTCAGTAAGTCTTTTGGTCAACGTAAGGTTGTCGATACAGTTTCCTTCTCTTTGCAGCATGGTCAGACCTTGGGTTTACTTGGCCCAAATGGTGCTGGCAAATCAACCACGGTTAGCATGATTTGTGGCTTGCT
Organism: Undibacterium sp. GrIS 1.8; assembly: GCF_040544445.1. Taxonomy (NCBI): domain Bacteria; kingdom Pseudomonadati; phylum Pseudomonadota; class Betaproteobacteria; order Burkholderiales; family Oxalobacteraceae; genus Undibacterium; species Undibacterium sp. GrIS 1.8. The sequence continues at coordinate 140,491 of NZ_JBEONQ010000004.1, forward strand.
TAAGTCGGATCAGGGCGAGGTCAGAGTGGATGGGCAATTAGTTGGTGCTGGCAATAATGCGGTCAAGCATAAGATTGGTCTGGTGCCACAAGACCTGGCTTTATATGACGATTTGTCGGCGCTAGAAAATCTCAAATTATTTGGTGCCCTGTACGGCTTGTCTGGCAGTGCTCTGAAATCTCGTTGCGATATCGTGCTGGATTTAGTCAACTTGAAAGATAGAGCTAGCGATAAGTCTGCTACCTTCTCTGGTGGTATGAAACGTCGTTTGAATATCGCTGCAGCATTACTGCATGACCCGCAATTATTAATCCTTGATGAGCCGACTGTCGGTGTTGATCCGCAAAGCAGGAACGCGATTTTTGATAGCTTAGAAGTCCTCAAAAAACAGGGCAGAGCCTTGATTTATACCAGCCACTATATGGAGGAGGTTGAGCGTCTTGCGGACCATATTGTGATTATTGATCATGGCAAAGTCATCGCGGACGAAAGCCCGCAAGCCTTGTTCCAGCGTTTGCCAGCACAAGCCGCTTTGCAAGTTGATTTAGATCGTCCTTTGTCGGCAGATACTCTGGCCGCTCTTGGTCAGCAAACAGGCGTCAGCCATGTTCAGCATGCAAAGGATAACGAACATGTAGACATCGCTTTGATCAACCCTAGCTTTGCTTTGCCTGTGTTGGATTGGTTGAATGCGCAAGGTTATGCGCCTTTGCATTTTGCTACGGCTAAAACGAAGTTAGAAGACATTTTTTTAACGCTGACAGGCCGTAGTTTGCGCGACTAATTGCGTTCACTCAGTTAAGCCACAAATTTACATCAATAAGTACATCACTAAGCCAAGCCGCTTGCAATTAAAGCTTGTTGATCTGCACATACTGTAAGCTCTGAAAGAACTAACATGACTGCTCTGATTGCCCTTATCCGCAAAGATCTGATTCTGTTTTTGTCTGATCGCCGTGCGATGTTGTTGACCCTGGTGATGCCAATAGTGCTCGGGGCATTTTTTGGTTTTGTCTCCGGCGGAAATTCCGATAAAGAAACCGCCAAAATCCCGATCGCGCTGGTGATGCAGGATAATCATCCCATTAGCCAGAAGATTGCTCAAGGCTTGATTACCGAACCGAATTTGCAAGTGACTGAGCTTGCTTTAGAGCCAGCTCAGGACCTGGTGCGTAAAGGTAAATTAAATGTGGCGATCGTGATCCCTGCTGGCTTTGGTCAATCCGCAGGCGCTGCTTTATTTGGGGCTGGTAAAAAACCGGAACTGCCGATTTTTTATGATCCTTCACAAGCGGCTGTTCTGGCAATGGTCAAAGGGATGTTGACGCAGCAAGTCATGCAGCATGTCAGTGCCGAAATGTTTGGCGGTGCATCGGGTTTGTCGCTGGTAGATAAAAGTATTACAGAGCTAGATGCTGATCCAGAACGGGCTGCCGGTCAGCCAGAGCTGCGTGAGTTTTTAGGTAGTGTGAAAAAATTTCAGAGCAAAACCCGGTCAGCTGCGACCACCGCAACCACCGCAACAACTGCAACCACAGATGTAAATACTGATAAGAGTAGCGATAAAAACACCAGCACGGTTGCTACTGCAAGTGCGGCATCTGACTCCGCTGCTTTATCGCCAAACACCGTAGATAAACCAGCAACTGAAGCAGGTTTGTCTATGCCATTCACCACCAAAGACCAGGCAATGGTCGCAGGTGATCCTGTCGTCGCACATTACAATGGCTATGCACATTCATTTGCCGGGATGACAGTGCAATTTATCCTCTTTATGGCGATTGACGCGGGCATCAGTGTGCTAGCTGCGCGCCGTCTGGGTTTATGGAATCGCTTGCTGGCCGCTCCAGTGGGATTAAATACCTTGCTAGCCGCCAGAGCCTTTTCTTGTGCACTGATTGCGTTTGCTTTAACGGGGGTTATTTTTGCTGTTGCTGGCGTGGTTTTTAAAGTGCAAATTGCCGGTAGCTATATCGGGTTTGTCGGAGTCGCATTGAGTTTTTCTTTGATGACGGCTAGTTTTGGCTTGTTGATTGCCGCCTTTGGTAAGACGCCTGAGGCAGCGCGCGGTATTGCCGTGTTTGCTACGCTGATTATGGTGATGCTGGGCGGTGCGTGGATTCCTTCATTTTTGTTTCCGCAATGGTTGCAAAATTTGACGCTGATTGTGCCGACGCGTTGGGCGCTAGATGGTTTTGATGCGATGACCTGGCGCGGCCTTGGCTTGCAAGCTGCGGTTTTGCCAATTGTTGTGCAATTGGGATTTATGGTGTTGTTCAGCTCCTTGGCTTTGTGGCAATTTCGCCGTCAGCAAAATAGCATTTAATTTTATATTGGCATCTGATTAGTTGGTGTTGATTCAATATACTCCCCTTTATTTTTATTGAAAATGGCTTATCGTCCAGACTTTATATGGACGATTAAAATATACTCATTAGTAGTATATTTTATCTGATCGCTAAATCCTGATGTTGGTCAGGACGATTTTATCCAGATGATCTGGTGAGTTTTTCAATAAGGCTTCATCTCGTTGTGACTTAACGACGCTTGTTTCAATACTATACAAATCAAAGAGGTGATTTGCTGGCTTGTTGCTCGTATTTGAAAATACAATGCGAGCAACCCAGTATTAATCGTAGGTGGCTGCAAGTTTATAAGTTGATCAACATGTTTAGACGTGGGTTTACTCCGCGTTATTCCGTCAGGAATGAATAAAGTTGATCAATGATTTGGCAGCAATTTATTCCTAAAAACTCTCCGCACCATGTCCAAAAAATTTCCTTTACGCGCCGTATCGTTGGCGTTAGCTAGCGCCTTTGCGGCGTATGTCGTTGTCCCTGGTATTGCCTTCGCTCAGGCTGATCCTCTGACTGCGCCTGATGAAAATAATAAAGAGCCTGTTCCAGTCAAAAAACCTTTGCCTGATCAAAATCGATTACTGAAAAAAGTCGACCCTAAAGTCGACCCTAAGTCTGATAAAAAAACAGATAACGCTACTAAAGACCCCAATCTGAAAGATGCCCAAACCGTCACGATTGACGGCACTCGCCAGTCGGATATGGAAGAGCGTCGCATGTCGACTGCGGCAAAAATGATTTTTGGTCGTGAGGAGCTGGATCGTAACGGCGACTCAACGATCGGTGAAATTTTAAAGCGCTTGCCCGGTGTGACCGTTGGTGGTCGTCCTGGTCGTGGTGGTGATATCCGCATGCGCGGTATGGGCAACGGCTATACACAAATTTTATTGAATGGCGATCGGCCGCCGCGTGGATTTTCGATGGATACCTTGTCGCCAGATCAGGTTGAGCGGATTGAGATTATTCGAGGTCCTGTTGCCGAATACAGTACCCAGGCAATTGCTGGCACCATTAATATTGTTTTGCGTGAAGACTATAAGCAAAAAGATACTGAGATCAAATTATCTGAAAGTTTTGAACAAGGTCGTTCTGCGCCGAATCTTTCTATCACCTACCCGGGGCAGATCGGCAATATGTCTTATGCGCTGAGTGGAACCATTTTCCAGAATCAGCAGCATGATCAGACTACCACCCTGACACAAGAATTTGATCCCGCCGGACAGCCTAGCTTGATTCAGAATCAAGCGGATGAAACCAGTCGTCGCACTACCGGTATTCAATTAACGCCAAGAGTAAACTACCGTTTTGATAATGGTGACACGCTGATGTTGCAACCGTTTTTGACCAAATCGCGGAGCAATTCTTTTAGCACCAGCCAGGTTGATCAAAGCTTAGGATTGCCAGCGCAGTATGCAACTGCCAGCGCGAATTCGACTGCGGACACATCCTTCGCACGAGGCTTCGGAAACTGGCAGCATAAATTTGCAGACAATGCCAAACTGAATATCAAATTTGGCGGCGGCCTTGGCACGATGGACAGCTCAACTCTGCGCACTCAGTTCGATGCCAGCGGTAAGCTGGTCGATAATATTATTGACATCAATAACACTCGCGACAGCAGTCTTAAAGTCGGCGGTAAATACACCCAACCATTGGGTGGCAGCCACACCCTGGCAGTCGGAGTTGATGCCGAATCCGGTAAGCGTGAGCAGACCCGTGTCTATCTGGATAACGGTTTGCCCCAATTTACGGACTCTGGCGACAACCTGAACGCGACCACGCGCAATCTGGCGGCATTTATACAAGATGAGTTTGATATTTATCCGCAATGGTCTGCCTACGCCGGTTTGCGTTGGGAGGGCATACGCACGACCAGCACCACTTCTACCAACACGCAAGTACAAAATACCAGCAGTGTATGGAGCCCGGTGCTGCACGCCGTGTGGCGTATTCCAGATAGTAAAGATCAGATACGGATGAGCTTTACCAATAGTTATCGCGCACCAGCCTTAAACGACTTGATCGCTTTGCCCTCAATCTCTACGCTGAATAGCCCAACCAAACCGGATCGCACGGGTAATCCGTCATTGCGGCCAGAATTATCCAAAGGGATCGATCTGGCGTTTGAGCGTTATCTCAATCGCGCCGGGATTGTCAGTGCTAACCTGTTCGCACGTGACATCAACGATCTAATACGCCGCCGCACCGTGCTGGTTAGTACGCCAACAGGGGCGCGTTGGGTATCGTCACCGGTGAATATCGGGCATGCGACAACTGAGGGGATAGAGCTGGAAGCAAAGTTCCAGATGCAAGAGATTTTCCCTGAAGGCCCGGCGATTGATTTCCGCAGTAATTACAGTCGCTTCTGGTCCAAGGTGGATGATATCCAGGGGCCGAATAATCGCCTTGATCAACAGCCAAAACAAACGGCGAATATGGGGCTGGATTACAGGCTTGCTAAATTGCCCGTCACAGTCGGTGGCAATATTAACTGGACTCCAGCGTATGTCATCCAGTCTAGTGACACACAAATTAACGGTACCGGTGTCAAACGTCAAATTGATATGTACGGTTTATGGAAAGTATCGCCAACGACCCAGCTACGTTTGTCCGCTAATAACTTGCTGGCTGATGATTACTTTACTTCGAGTACGGTGACGACGGGTGGCATTAATCATTCTGATAATGTAAATGCCAAAACGTATACAACCTTGACTCTGAGGTTGGAGTTGAAAATTTAAATCTGCTATTTCGTTACAGAGTTCGAACTGTTTATTTGGCCTGCTAATAAGTGAGACATAGCAGGTTAATTTCTTGTAAGTCCTAATTAATACTCGTGGTGAGTATATTTGAGTTGTCCAAGTATTAATTGGACAATAGAGATATTTTCATAAAAATAATGGGGAGTATATTCATTTCAGGTTTATTTGGTAGCCTAAGAATGGAAGGAATTCTTTTGTGATTTTCAATTTTTGACTAAAGAGCTTGGCATTTGATTTTATGCTTGGTCTGCTCGCCCAGTCGGCCCAGACAGGACGTTTTAGTCGTACCGCAATGTTTGCCGCTGTGCAGTGCAGCACAGTCTGATTTGGCAGAGTACAATCGGATATCCGCACATTCGCACGTCCTCACACTTGTTAGCCCAATCATGCTCTCCCATCCCGATCTGAATACGCTTAACGTTGATCTTCACTGCCACTCCACGATTTCTGACGGTGTACTTGCGCCAGCCGAGGTTGCTTTGCGTGCTAAAACCAATGGGGTGGATGTTTGGGCATTGACGGACCATGATGAGATCAGTGGTATTGCACAAGCTCGTTCTGCTGCCTTGGATATCGGTTTGTCGTATGTTACTGGGGTAGAAATTTCTATTACATGGGCAAATAAGACCATCCATATCGTTGGATTAAATATCGATGAGACGAACGAAAATCTGGTGCGTGGACTAGCAATGACGCGTTCTGGCCGCGAGCGCAGGGCAGAGGATATGGCAGCAGGTCTGGCTAAGGTCGGCATCCCGAATACATTTGAAGGTGCGCTTAAATATGTCGGCAATCCTGATTTGATTTCACGCTCGCATTTTGCCCGCTATCTGGTGGAAATCGGCGCGGCTGAAACGGTCAACGATGTGTTTAAGCGCTACTTGATCGAAGGTAAGCCAGGTTACGTGCCACATCGCTGGGCGACGTTGGCAGAGGCGGTTAACTGGATACAAGGCGCTGGCGGCGTGGCAGTGGTTGCGCATCCGGGTCGCTATGATCTAAGTCCGATTGCGTTTGATGCTTTTTTCGGTGAATTTAAATCTTATGGCGGTAACGCGATTGAAGTTGTTACCGGTAGTCATACCGTTGATCAATATGATGAATACACCAAAATCGCTCAGCGCCATGGCTTTATGGCCTCACGCGGGTCAGATTTTCATGCCCCAGATCCTGCAGGCATTGACCTAGGGCAACTGCCATCTCTTTCAGCCAGTCTCAAACCAGTCTGGTCGAGTTGGATGTTGCCATCTTGAATTTCTTCGGTTAAGCCACATTTACAGTGCTGTTGTGGACTTGCGGCGCTTAAACTAAAGGAGAAATTCGCATGAAACGTATTTTGCTTTTTTTTGCGACTAATCTGGCTGTCATGCTGGTGATGTCGGCAGTATTGTCGATGTTGGGCGTGAATCGCTATCTGACAGCAAATGGTTTGCAGATGGGGACATTGATGGTGTTCTCATTAGTTGTTGGATTTACCGGTGCTTTCTTCTCCTTGTTGATTAGCAAGCCCATGGCGAAATGGTCCACAGGCGCGCGCGTGATTGATGCGCCATCTAATTCCACTGAATTATGGTTAGTGAACACCGTCAGAGCGCTGTCAGAACGTGCTGGCATCAAAATGCCAGAAGTCGCAGTCTACGAAGGTGAGGCGAATGCATTCGCCACAGGTGCCTTCAAAAACTCTGCCTTGGTCGCTGTGTCGACGGGTTTGCTGGAAAGCATGACCAAAGAAGAAGTGGAGGCAGTGTTAGGACATGAGGTTGCCCATATTGCCAATGGCGATATGGTGACAATGACTTTAATCCAAGGTGTGGTAAATACCTTTGTCGTATTTTTGGCGCGTGTCGTCGGTTACGCAATCGACAAGGCCGTGTTCCGCAATGGTGACAATGACCGGCCTGGGATTGGTTATATGGTGACTGTGTTTGTTTGCGAGATTGTGTTTGGTATTGCCGCATCGGTGATCGTGGCATGGTTCTCACGCCAGCGTGAATTCCGTGCTGATGCAGGTTCTGCTAAATTGTTGGGCAATCAATTGCCGATGATTCACGCTTTAGCACGCTTGGGTGGTTTGCAACCGGGTGAGTTGCCGAAGTCGATGGCAGCAGCGGGTATCAGCGATAAGGCCGGTTGGAGTGCTTTGTTTTCAACCCATCCACCGATGGAGCAACGGATCGCTGCATTACAAAATTTGCAGAATTTGAAGTAAATTTGATCTGGCAGGGTATCTGTTTAAATACCCTGAAACAGATCAACATGTCGGCGGTAGTCGGGGATTTTCCCGCTACCGCTTTTCTACTTTTATCTATAAGTTCGAATGAGCCAATTTTTCCAATTACATCCAGATAATCCGCAGTTACGCTTGATCAAACAGGCGGCGCAGATTATTCATCAGGGCGGTATCGTGGCGCTGCCTACGGACTCCTGCTACGCGTTGGTCTGCCACCTGGATGATAAAGATGCCGTTACCCGCTTGCGTCGTATCCGTGCCGTGGATGAAAAACATCATCTGACTTTGTTATGCCGTGATCTGTCCGAGATTGCGGTTTATGCCAAGGTTGATAATCGCCAATATCGTATGCTGAAAGCTGCGACGCCGGGTGCATACACAGTGATTTTGGAAGCGACGAAAGAAGTCCCGCGCCGTTTAAGCCATCCTTCACGTAAAACGATAGGCTTACGTGTGCCAGAGAACCGTATTACCCATGCCTTGTTGGAAGAATTAGGTCAGGCTTTGCTGGGAACTACGCTGATTTTGCCTGGTGACGAAGAGCCGTTGACAGACCCTGAAGTGATTCGTGAACGCTTAGAAAAACAAGTGGATTTAATCATCGATGGTGGCGCTTGCAGCTTAATCCCGACCACGGTGATCGATATGACCAATGATGCGCCAGAACTGATCCGGCAGGGTAGGGGTGATCCTGCTATTTTTGGTTTGTAAATTCTAATCTTCATGCTTTTACCGGTTTTCTTGTTTTGACTTTCACCCTTTTTAATAGAAATTTCGCATGAATGATCTGATACAAACTATTGCGGTATATGCGTTGCCAGCGATTTTCGCTATTACCCTCCATGAGGCAGCGCATGCTTTTGCTGCTAAGTACTTCGGTGATACAACCGCCTATAGCCAGGGGCGAATGACACTTAATCCTATGAATCATATCGATCCTCTCGGCACGATTGTGATTCCTATTGCGGTGTACTTTATTTCTCAGGGTACGTTTTTATTTGGTTACGCTAAACCAGTTCCAGTGAACTTTGCTAATTTACGAAATCCAAAAAGAGATATGGCATGGGTTGCTTTAGCCGGGCCAGCGGCTAATTTTGTAATGGCTTTTTTTTGGATGTTATTTGCAATTGCTTTACAAGTATTTGGCGTAAGCGAGCCATTTCTAAAGTTGATCGCGGATGCAGGGATTTTTACTAATCTGTTGATTTTTGCATTTAATTTAATCCCTATTCCGCCGTTAGATGGCGGTCGTATTTTAATGAGTTTGCTGCCCTACAAGCTAGCGGTTAAATTTGCTCAGTTAGAGCAATACGGATTCTTTATTGTGATGGTATTGGTGATGTTGCGCGTATTACAGTTTTGGATGGCGCCGGTGATGATGGTCGCAGAGATGTTGCTGCATGTATTAATCTCACCAATTACTATGCTGCTCGGCTGATCATCCATGATTGTCTCCGCAAATACGCCGTCATCGAATGAATTTTCGTCCTCGCCCTGCTCAGCCTGGGTACAGCGTTTCGCTTCTTTGATTCCTCATAATCAAGGGCCGGTACTCGACCTTGCATGCGGCAGCGGTCGTCACACTCGCTTATTGCTTGATGCAGGATATGAGGTGTGGGCATTAGACAAAGATGCTAGTTTGCTAGAGCCACTTGCTCAATCAGGTGCGCGTGTTTTTCATGCTGATCTTGAAGCAGCGCCGGAGCCGCTGACGTCATTGCCACCATCAGTGTCGCCATCGGAGCCTCATTCATCCCCGCTCAATGTTTATTGGCCTTTTACGCTAGGCTCATTTGCAGGTATTGTGGTGTGCGATTATTTGCATCGCCCACTTTTCCCTTTTCTTAAATCTGCTTTGTCCAACAATGGTATTTTGATTTACGAAACCTTTTGCGAGGGAAATGCTGCTTTTGGAAGACCTCGCAATCCAGATTTTTTATTGCGCTCAGGGGAACTTTTGCAGCAATTAGAGTCTGATCCACAGAGCGGTCAACAAAATCATGTGATTGCTTATGAACATGGTTATGTAGAGAATCCACGTCCCGCCATGATGCAGCGGATATGCGTACGATCAATGTCGAAGCTTGGTAATCCTCCCTCAATACAGTCGCTTGACAAGATTTGATGGCATTTCAAGCGATTTTCAAACGATTCGCGCCCATAGCGATGATCGATCCGCTACAATCAAGGTTTTACTTTTTATCGCACCAACATGACAATGACGACGAGTACGATGACTAAGATTCAAGGAAGTCTGGTTGCTATTGTGACCCCCATGCATGCTGACGGCAGTCTGGATTTGCCATGCCTGCGCAAATTGATTGATTGGCATATTGCCGAAGGTACCGATGGCATTGTGATCGTTGGTACTACTGGTGAATCACCGACGGTGACTGTAGAAGAGCATTGCGAGCTGATCCGCGTTGCTGTTGAACATACGAATAAACGTATTCCTATCATCGCTGGTTCTGGCGGCAACTCAACGGCAGAAGCGATTGTCTTGACCAAATTTGCTAAAGAAATCGGTGCTGACGCATCTCTGCAAGTCGTGCCTTACTACAATCGTCCTACGCAAGAAGGTATGTATCAGCATTTTAAAAAGATCGCTGAATCTGTTGAGATACCTGTCATTCTGTATAACGTGCCGGGACGTACCGTTGCCGATATGTCGAATGAGACTATTTTGCGTCTGGCAGACGTGCCTGGTATCGTCGGTGTGAAAGAAGCTTCAGGTAATATTGCGCGCGATACGGATTTGATTCGCCTCGCCCCATCTTCTTTTGCCGTATATTCCGGTGACGATGCAACGGCAATGGCGTTGATGTTTTGCGGTGGTAAAGGAAATATCTCAGTTACTGCCAATATCGCACCACGTGCTATGCATGAGTTATGCGTTGCGGCAATGAATGGTGATACTAAAGCGGCAATTGCGATCAATAATCGCTTAATTCCTTTACACAATAAATTATTTATCGAGCCTAACCCTTTGCCTGTTAAATGGGCAATGCAAGAGATGGGGCTGATACCAAGTGGACTGCGTTTGCCGCTAGTGCCGATGTCGGTGCAATATCATGATGTTGTTCGTGCAGCTTTGCGCGAGTCAGGTGTATTACAATAGCGTCGCCTAGATACGATGCACATTAAAGTGCGTGTGTCTTATTCATGTTTTATATACATTCAATTGATTAAAAATCGTAGGGATTTTCACATGGCAAAAAGCTTTGTTGCTAAAAATGGGATCAACAGTGCATTAGCGCTGGCTGGTGTTATCAGCTTAAGTGCTTGTACTTTTGTTGGTAATGTCCTTGAGCCAAATAAAATTGATTACAAAAGCGCCAGCAAGGCTGCCACTATTTCTCTGGAAGTTCCTCCTGACTTGACACAGATTCGTCGCGATAATCGATTCTCTGTTCCAAATAGTACACAAGGCAGTGCAACAGCCTCTAGCTACAACTTACAAAAGGGCAATGCTGCTCAATCTACAGCCGCAGTGATCGCGCCTTTGCAAGTTAAATCCATGCGTATCGAACGAGATGGTTCTCAGCGATGGTTGGTCGTTAATCAAACTCCTGAAGTCTTGTGGCCACAGATCAAAGATTTTTGGCAAGATTCCGGCTTCCTCATTAATGTTGAGTCCCAGGACGCAGGTGTGATGGAGACTGATTGGGCAGAAAATCGTGCCAAGATTCCACAAGATATTATCCGTAACACCTTGGGTAAAGTGCTTGACTCGCTGTATTCCACTGGCGAGCGAGACAAGTTCCGTACCCGTCTTGAGCGAACAGCGGATGGCAATGTAGAAATTTATATCAGCCATCGCGGTGCCCAGGAGGTTTTGGTTGGTTCGCAAAAAGATAGTACTGTCTGGACGCCACGTCCAAATGATAGTGGTTTGGAGGCAGAGTTTTTGTCTCGCTTAATGGTACGTTTGGGTGCTGACGGCGAGCGCGCTAAAGTTGCAGTGTCGTCTCCGGTAGAGTCGAAAACTCGTGCAAAATTGATTAAAACGGCTGATGCAACTTACATCGAGACGGATGAAGGTTTTGATCGTTCATGGCGTCGCGTAGGTTTAGCTTTAGACCGTATCGGTTTTACGGTAGAAGATCGTGATCGCTCGCAAGGTCTGTACTATGTTCGTTACATTGACCAAGACATTGATGCAAAAACAAAAGGCGCTAGTGAAGGCTTCTTCTCTAAGTTATTCTCATTCGGCTCTAGTGACGCTGCCAAGAATACAAAAAAATACCGCATTCTTGTGAATGGCAAAGGCGAAATCAGTCAGATCAGTATTTACGGTAACGACGGTAAATTAGAAGCATCTTCCACCGCTGATAAAATATTGAATTTACTGAGTGAACAACTGAAGTAAATCAGATCTAATTAAGAAACGGCATCATATTTTTATGATGCCGTTTTTTTATGTCCGCAATTAGATTAGGACTTACGCAAAACCGTCCCATCTCCGTTGTAGTGCTTAGCCGTACTAAAAGACTGCCCTCGTCGCTACGCTTTGCTGAGACAATTTCGTGTAAGTTCTATAAATAAATGGATGAAATTGCAGGCAAAAAAAACCGACCCGCAGGTCGGTTTTTTCAAGCAATAAAAAAATTACTTGGATGCTGCTGCTGGAGCGGAAGCTGCTGGAGCTGCACCAGATGCTGGAGCTGCATCAGCTGCTGGAGCTGGCATTGGTGCTTCGGCAGGAGCGGAAGCTGCTGCTGGAGCGGAAGCTGCTTGTACTGATGCTGCTGGTGCAACTGGAGCTTCTTCTTTTTTACCGCAAGCTGCCAAAGCAACTGCTAACAGAGAAACGAGCAAGAGTGATTTTTTCATGTTTGTACTTTCAATAAATAGATCAAAAATAAGATCAGAACTTTGCGATGAATAATTACCGGTAATTATCGCTCTATAGGTTAATTCGAGAGCTTAATTCCCCAAAAGGAATGGCGGCCCCTACGAAAGTTTCCTAACCCAGAATTATAATGATTTTTCATGCAATGGAATAGGTTTAGATTCGCTTTTATGCTCAATTTGCTCATTATTTAGGAATAAAAACAATTTTTTATTGGCAATATTCAATTTCTAGCTAAATAGTCGAAAAATTTTCATCAAATTAGCCTTTTTGATTACTTTTGTTACAAAGGCTTTTAGTCATTTTTAGTCGATTATCAACTTAAATTTAGCCAGCCATCTTCGTACCACATGCATAGTGCTTCCATCACATCATCAGAAACTTCGGCCATATCCTTACCATCAAGTTGTCTTTGATTTGCTAGTTTCACCAAGCTCGCTTTATCTTCTTTACCGATGGCAAACGATTCTCCGTTGATGAATACGTGCTTGCCCTTATAAAGCATCTGTGTTTTCAAAGAGAGTGAGACGCCATTTTTTTGTGCACTCTGTGTAAATCGTTTTGGTGTCAATGGTTTGGCTGGTGAAGTAAAAAATACGTTTGATTTTGGCGTTGTTAGATATTCGCCAATAAAAATCGTAATATCGTCTTCAGTAAACTTGATTTTTGCGATTTGCTCTGCAATGTTATCCACCATCGCTGAGCTAAGTTCTGCGGAGCGCAGGCTGGCTTTTAAATCTGGATCGGCATAGCGTCCGGGCAAATCAATTGAGTCGGACATAAACTGTAAAAATGACTCGCCTAGCTCTTGGTAGGAAGGCGCACGGAAACCGATCGAATATGTCATGCATTCACCAATCGCAACGCCATCATGGGCGTATTGTGGTGGCAGGTAGAGCATATCGCCTGGCTCCAGTACAAACTCTTGATCCGGTTTAAAGTTGCGCAATACTTTGAGCGGCATCCCCTCGATTAAACTTAAATCTTTTTGCGCGCCGATCTTCCAGCGACGTTGTCCGTGTGCCTGGAGCAAAAATACATCGTAAGAATCAAAATGGGGACCAACGCCTCCACCGTCTTCTGCATAGCTGATCATCAAGTCGTCTAGCCGCGCATCTGGAATAAAACTGAATTCACGTAGTAAAGCATCTGCATCTTTATGATGTAAATTTACACCTTGAACCAACAAGGTCCAGTCTTTTTTTTCTTTGACGGGCAATTGCTTGAACGGGCCGTTTTGCATTTCCCAGTGTTTACCGAAAAAACTGATCAGGCGTGATTCAACGTCGTCTTGCGCCGCCAGTTCAAATAAAGCGTCTTTGGGAAGCAGCGGGCTGAAGCCAGGAATTGCCTGTCGTATCAGTAAAGGTTTTTTATGCCAGTATTCGGCAAGAAATTGATCGGGCATGATGTTGCCAAGCAAGGGCAATTTGGAAGATAAATTTTTCATGTCCGAATTATAGTCGTGGCTTGTTCAACTAGCCAGACGGGTATAATTCGGCTGCACATTATTTTTAAGGAATATCATGAAGATTGTCAAAGATACAGTTGTTACTGTTAACTATAAACTGTCAGATGCACAAGACAACTTGATCGAAGATGGTCAACAGCCTATGGTGTATTTGCATGGTGGTTACGAAAACACACTGCCAAAAATTGAAGAAGCCCTGGATGGCAAAGACGTTGGTTACAAAACAGTGCTCCAGGTTGAGCCAGATGATGCATTCGGTGAGTATGATGCGACGCTGGTTAAAGTCGAACCACGTGATCGTCTACCGACACCGTTAGAGGTCGGTATGCAGTTTGAAGGCATGCAAGACGGCGATGAAGAAGATGACGCAGTGATTTTTACTGTGACAGATGTCGCTGACGATAAAGTAGTTTTAGACGGTAACCATCCGCTAGCTGGCATGGCTTTACGGTTTACGTTAGAAGTGGCTGATGTACGCGCTGCGACGGAAGAAGAATTGGCGCATGGTCATGTACACGGTGCAAATGGACACCATCACGACGAAGATGAAGATGATTCTGGCGATGAATATCGCAGTCATCCTATTCATTAATCGTTTTTTTGATTTTAAAAAAGCCGCAGAGTGTGAATTCTGTGGCTTTTTAATTTGTATGCTCAAAAATGATTGTCCATTGTGTATAAGCCTTACAAGCCAATTATGCTCTGGGAGCCGGATAAACATTGGACGTTCATTTTTCAAGTTGATAGTTAGTTCAACCCAGATTTTCCATTAAACCGCTACCACCTCGTAGAAACGCAGACGGAATACGGCGTTTATAGGGATAGCACTACCGCGATTTGAGTGGGAGTGCTACAGCGACAATTGCACCTTTGGCGAACCGCCTGGCGTTGTTGCTCCTCCTAGCAAGATGCAGCTTGCGTCGTCGTCGCGTCTAGCCAGTCAGTCAGTCCACCAAAGGTACACTTGTCGCTGTTTCAATGGAAAATCTGGGTTCAAAGGTGCTCTTTTGCTAATTGCTTTAACGCATACAAGGCCTCTAAAGCTTCTCTCGGCGTCATCGCATCGGGGTCTAGCTCGCTGATAGCATCCAGTATTGGTGTGTCAGCTGCTATTTCATTATGTTCATAGGCTGTATCGGCGCTTTTGATGGCTGTATTAACGCTAAACAGATCAAACTGCGGCGTCGCTTGTAGAGAGTGTGCCTCCAGCTCCGCCAGATGCTTTCTGGCGGCGCGTATTACGCCTTGCGGAATGCCTGCTAGCTGCGCTACCTGCAAGCCATAACTTTGTGACGCTGGACCTGCCTGTACCGCGTGCAGGAAGACGATATTCTCTTTATGCTCAATGGCGGACAGGTGGACGTTCTCAGCACTGGGGTGTAGCTCGGGTAACTGCGTCAGTTCAAAATAATGGGTGGCAAATAATGTATAGCTTTTGGATACCAAAATTAAATGGCGTGCAATGGCCCAAGCCAGTGCCAAACCATCAAAGGTCGACGTGCCACGCCCGACCTCATCCATCAAGACAAGTGACTGCTCGGTTGCTCCGTGCAAAATTGCCGCAGATTCAGTCATCTCCACCATGAACGTGGAGCGACCGCCAGCCAGATCATCTGCCGCACCAATACGCGTGAAGATGCGATCAATCGGGCCAATCACGACTGTATTTGCGGGGACATAGCTGCCAACATAGGCCAGCAAAGTAATCAGCGCTACCTGACGCATAAAGGTTGACTTACCACCCATATTAGGACCCGTAATTAACAGCAATTTACGCTCGTCGGATAGCTGGCAATCGTTGGCGATAAAGCGCTCAATCTGATTTTCAACCACCGGATGGCGACCTTGCTCGATTTGCAGCATGGGTTCTGCGACCAGTTGTGGCGCGCACCAGTTATTTTTGCTCGCGTGTTTCGCCAGACTCACCAGCGTATCAAGCTGCGCAACTGCATGTGCGATTGCTTGTAAGGTCGTAATGTATGGTAATAAATCTTGCAGCATTTTTTCGTACAAGACTTTCTCCCGAACCAGAGCACGTTCTTGTGCTGACAGTGCTTTGTCCTCAAAGGCTTTTAGCTCTTGTGTGATATAGCGCTCGGCATTTTTTAAGGTCTGGCGACGGCGATAGTTATCCGGCACTTTGTCTGTCTGGCCATTCGTGACCTCGATATAAAAGCCATGTACCTTGTTGTATTCAACACGTAAGTTGGCAATCCCGGTTCTGGCGCGCTCTGAGGTTTCCAGGTCAATCAAAAACGGACCCGCGTTCTCAGATAAGGCACGCAGTTCATCTAATTCGGCATCAAAGCCAGTCGCAATCACACCGCCATCACGTACCATGGTCGCAGGTTGCAACATCAGGCTACGTTCCAGTAAATCAAGGCACTCCGTTGGCGTTGCCAGATCAACTAAAATCTTAGTGAGTAAGCTGGTTTGATTGTCGGCGATGCACATTGCGACGTAGGATCTTACCGTCGGCAAATGCTGCAAGCCGTCACGCAAACCTGCTAAGTCACGTGGCCGCGCTGATTGCAAAGCGATGCGGGTAGTGACGCGTTCTATGTCTGGTACTGAGGTTAAAGTGGTGGACAGACCTGCCGTAGAATCTGCCTGAATCAGCGCTTTGATCGCATCATGTCTCGATCGTGCAATGGTTTGATCGCGCCGCGCATGATGCAACCAATGACGCAATAATCGCGAGCCCATCGCAGTCCGGCAATGGTCGAGTAAAGAAAACAGAGTAGGGGATTCTTGTCCGCGTAAGGTTTCAGTCAATTCCAAATTGCGGCGGGTTGCTGTATCTAGGCCAATAAATTCGTTCTCGGTTTCTACGGTCAGACTGTTAATGTGCTTAAGGCCACGACCTTGAGTCGCTTCTGCATAGCGCAATAAAGCACCGGATGCGCCCAGTGCCGCACTTAAATTTTCTGCACCAAATCCGGTTAACGAAGTCGTCGATAATTGATCTTGCAGCGATTTTTGACCCTGCTTCAGATCGAAATGCCAGTCAGGTACTTCAGAGAATTTGCCCGGTAAGGTCGCTTGCGATTGGTCTAGCAACAAACTGCCAGCTGACAACAATACCTCGGCTGGGGAGATACGTTCTAACTCTTGCTGCAAGCGGTTGAGAAGTGCTTTTTCATCTGTGCTGAATTCCATTAATTTCAGCACGCCGCTGGCGAGTGATAACCATGCCAGACCGACAGTGACGGTTTTACGTTGTTGCAGCAAACATAGTGCTAACAAAGGGCGCTCAGATTTCTCAGGCAATAGATCCGTATCCGTCAACGTACCCGGTGTGATGACGCGCATGACCTTGCGTTCTACCGGACCTTTACTCGTCGCTGGGTCGCCAATCTGTTCACAGATTGCAGCGGATTCACCCAGTTTCACTAATTTTGCGAGATACGGTTCTAGTGAGTGAAAAGGCACACCCGCCATCTTGATCGGCGCGCCATTGGAGGTGCCACGCTGGGTTAAGGTGATACCCAATAAGCGGGTTACTTTTTCTGCGTCTTCAAAAAATAATTCATAAAAATCACCCATGCGATAAAACACCAACGTGTCTGGATGATCTGCTTTGATGCGCAAATATTGCTGCATCATTGGAGTATGTTTTTCTGAATTTGTGATCGCAGAAGTAGTGGTCATTGATGGTGTTCGCTAGTTGAAAGGAAGGGCAATAAAAAATGCGCTTGGTAGCAAGCGCATTGTAGTCCTTTAGAAAAGGAATTTGATCACTTCATACAATTATCCGTTGCCGCCGCCGTTACTATTCCCGCGTCCGCCAGAGCGACGTGGTGTCGATTGATTGACGACAGGTCGTGATGGATGACGTGCATCGCCGCTGCGTTGCGCTGGTTTGCCTTGGGCTGCGCCAGTGCTGCTTTTACTGGCGCTACTGCGTGGTGCGGAAGATGTGGATGGTGCGCGCTGGCGATTTCCGCCGCCGCCATTACCACCATTGCCGCCGCGTGATTGACCTTGACCTCCGCCACCACTGCGCAATTGTATTGGTTGCGCTTTGGCATGAGGATCGGGAATAAAACCGTCGATGATTTCTTGTGGTAATTGGCGTTTGATCAGTTTTTCAATATCTGCCAAGAGTTTGAATTCATCCACGCATACCAGTGATACGGCTTCGCCAGTTGCGCCGGCACGGCCGGTGCGGCCGATACGATGAACATAATCTTCTGGCACATTTGGTAAATCGTAATTCACAACGTGCGGCAGCTGGTCGATATCAATACCGCGCGCGGCGATATCGGTGGCGACTAAAACGGTCAAGCTACCGTCCTTAAATTCTGCCAACGCTTTGGTGCGGGCTGATTGGCTCTTGTTGCCATGAATGGCCATCGCGTTGATGCCATCTTTGCCGAGCTGCTCTACCAGTTTGTTTGCGCCGTGCTTAGTACGGGTGAACACCAAGACCTGATTCCAGCTATGTGTTTTGATCAGGTGTGCAAGCATAGGGTGCTTTTTATCGCGGTCAACCGGATGAACCTTTTGCGCGATGACTTCCACCGTGGAATTGCGACGTGCGACTTCGATCATGGCCGGGTTATTCAGCAAGCGATCTGCTAGAGTTTTGATCTCGTCTGAGAAGGTCGCAGAGAACAACAAGTTCTGACGCTTTGCAGGCAAAATCGCCAGCACCTTTTTGATATCGTGAATAAAGCCCATGTCGAGCATACGGTCGGCTTCATCCAATACCAAAATTTCTACCTGGCGCAAATCGATCGTACCTTGCTGGTGGTGATCGAGTAGGCGACCTGGTGTCGCTACCAGAATATCGACACCATTTTTCAGCAATTTAATTTGTGGATTGATGCCCACGCCGCCAAAAATAACGCCGGAGTTCAGGTTGGTATATTTACCGTAGATGCGGACACTTTCTTCAACTTGCGCTGCCAGTTCACGGGTCGGGGTCAGCACCAGAGTGCGGATCGGGCGACGATCTAATTTATTTTTTGGTGTGACGGCCGAAGTGGACAGACGCTGCAAAATAGGTAGCGTAAAACCAGCGGTCTTACCCGTGCCAGTTTGCGCACCGGCCAATAAATCACCACCGCTGATCACGGCGGGTATGGCTTGCTTTTGGATTGGGGTAGGGGTGGTGTAGCCTTGTTCGCTGACGGCACGAACGATGTTCTCGGACAAACCGAGTTCTGAGAATGACATAATTTATTTCTATCTAACTTCGACTTAATTTTACTGAATGGACATAGGCAAATGATTGCTGCAATATTCTTGCTTGTGATTTACCTATGCTTACATACTCGGCTAGAGTATTTTTTATTGTCCATACGTTCTCTGGACAATAAGGGGTATTTATGACAATACTCCCCTTTTTTTTCTGTCTTTATTGAAAGAGCTATTTACTTATTTTACTGAAAACGGTTGGAAAGCGCCGACCATCTGGCCGAATACTTTTGGTGTGCCTGCAAGTACGTCGCCTTTGTGCAAATAATCGCTGTCGCCAGAGAAGGTGCCGACGATTCCGCCAGCTTCTGTGACTAACAAGGAGCCGGCAGCGATATCCCACGGTGCCAGACCTTTTTCAAAAAAGCCGTCCAAACGACCGGATGCAACATAGGCTAAATCCAAGGCCGCAGCACCAGCTCTTCTCAAGCCCTGGCATTTGGTCGTTATGATTTTGAACATTTCGACATACTCGTCCAGATTGGAAAAGTCGCGGGAAGGGAAGCCCGTGCCGATCAGCGCATCCGCGATTTTGTCGCAGCGGGTAACGCGGATACGTTTGTCGTTCAGAAAGGCACCCGCGCCTTTGCTGGCAGTGAACATTTCGTTGCGGACAGGGTCATACACAACCGCTTGCGTAATTACGCCGCGTTGTTGCAGAGCGATTGAGACGCAATATTGAGGAAAACCGTGGATGAAGTTGGTGGTGCCGTCGAGCGGATCGATGATCCAGACGTTGTCATTCTCGTCGTGTAAATTGGCGGAAGCCCCGGACTCTTCTGCCAGAATCGCATGATCTGGATAGGCAGTGGTCAGCACCTCAATGATGGCAGCTTCAGCAGCACGATCTACTTCGGTCACAAAATCGTTATATTGTTTTTCCGAGACCTGTACGCGATCTAGGTCGAAGGAAGCGCGGCTGATAATAGTCGCGCCACGGCGAGCGGCTTTAATTGCCGTATTGAGCATTGGGTGCATAAGGGTTTCCGTTAAAATGGCGGCATTGTCGATGCATACATCAGTAATGAAGTTTGCAAGTAAGATGTCACACAAAAATGAATTAAAGAGCGTCGCGTGTAACCATAAAACATATCACTGCGGCAAATAAACCGCATAGATTAACGCGTAATAACGCTATTTTAAATGAACTTGCCCCAAACTAACACATCTCTTTTCAAACGCCTGCGCTTTGTCCTGGTAGAAACTAGCCATCCTGGCAATATAGGCGCAGTGGCTCGTGCAATAAAAACCATGGGCTTTGCTGAGCTTGTCCTGGTCAATCCACGCTTTCCTGATGCATTAAGCAATCCTGACGCCATCGCGTTTGCCAGCGGGGCACAAGATGTTCTGGATTCTGCTCAAATCGTGGATTCGATCGATGCTGCTTTGTCGGGCTGCCAATTTGTCGCTGCTGTCAGCGCCAGACTACGAGAATTTTCTCCTCCGATCTGCACGCCGCGCGAGGTCGCACAGCGTTTAACGCAGAGCGCTGAATTATCAGGACCTGTGGCCTTGGTGTTTGGTAATGAGCGTTTCGGCTTGCCTAACGAGATCGTGGTTAAGTGCAATGCCTTGATCAATATCCCTGCTAATCCTGATTATTCCTCACTGAACCTGGCGCAAGCCGTGCAATTGCTTGCCTATGAGTGCCGGATTGCCGAAATAGGCGACAAGATGCCAGTAACGGATATTGGTTTTCAAGGTGCGATGGCGTCCGCTGATGATATTGAGGGTATGTACGTGCATTTAGAGAAAGCTTTGATTGCAATTAATTTCCTTGATCCCGCCCACCCTAAAAAATTGATGCCAAGACTTAAACGCTTATTTTCTCGTGCTCAACTAGAGGCGGAAGAAGTGAATATACTTAGAGGTATTGCGAAAAAAATATTGGAATCAAAAGTAGGCTGAAATCAAATTACGTGAATTGCTAGCGCACTAAATTTTTAAGATTGAATTGAAGTTTCTGATTAGTAATTAATTAAATTACTTTTGTTGCTTAAATTGATAAATAAGTTGAAATTGAAACGCTTTATCTTATTTTCTTCGGCTATTTGCTTCTGTGTTTGTTATAAAGCAAGTAAGATTGTGACTATATAAATCCATAGCTTGATTAGCTTTCGCTGTATTTTTAGTTCGATGACGACCGAGGTATTATTATTTTTCTTCAAGCCAACCGATTTTTGTTATTTCTATTTTTGCTTGCCGCATTACTCATTGGTGCGGCGGCTCCTGTTCACGCTCTTGGTTTGGGTGAATTACGTGTCCAGTCTGGCTTAGGGCAGCCACTCAAAGCCAATGTTGGTTTGCTTGGCTTAGACAGCAATAATGTCAGCCAATCTTGTATCACTGCCAAAGTAGAATCCTCTGATGGTGGGTTTTTAGCGATGGGGAACATTTCACTGAACCAGGTCGGTAATCCTAAATCAGTGCAAATTTTTACTCGCCAAAGTCTGGCAGAGCCCGCTGTAAAAATTACGATTGATATTGCTTGCGAAGCGCAACTCCATCGTGAATATATGGTGCTGCTTGATCCCCCGCAATTCAATGCGACAGAACGCAACAGTCCTATAACACTGCCCTCAGTTCAAGCTTTTCCTGACACCAAAGATTCAGCTCCAGATCAATCCATAGTAAGAAAAAAACCAAAAGTGAAGGCAGACTCTTCGGTTAAGAGTGAAGCTGCTTTCAGCAAAGGATCGCTGCACTCAACAAGTACATTGTCGACAAAGGCTGTCAAAACACCACCTAAAGAACATAAAGACGTTTTAAAGCTGTCCGATGACTCTATCGTTTTGCCGCAGCAGGGTTTGCATTTAAGCGATAGCTTGTCCTCAGCACCGTTAGAGCAACAAAGTGCTAGCAATATGGCTGAGCTAAAGGCTGCTCAGGCTCATTTTGCGGCTTTAATGCGCGGAGATAATACGGATGTTGAGTCTGAGGCGCAGTTAAAAAGCAGACAGCAAAAAATACAAGCCTTGCAGATGGAAGCGACCCAGCTAAAAAAGCAAAGCCAGATAGACAAAGCAGCGCTGGATGATATGAAAGACAGCAGCTTTTCTCGTAATTGGATGATCGGTCTCTCAGCATTTATTCTTGCTGGCGTACTAATCATCGCGATGTTGATCATTTATATTAATCGTTTGCATAAACGTGCTGAATTTTCCTGGTGGGAGCAGAACGCACAAAAAAATGCTGAGCCGAAAAAGAACATAGAAGAAATTGTGAATAGTGTGCAGGCGTCTTATGACTCAAACGATGCGGGCACTTTCCAAACCTATGAAATGAATCCGCAAAATTCACATCTTAATAAATTTGAGAAAGCCTCAAGTGATAGTGATGCGGTTTGGGCCGGAACAGATCAGAGTGTTAAAAGCAATACCGCCAGAACACCGACACTGGAAGAAAGCAACAGCAGCACATTTAATTTTTTCTCCACCCGAGGTAGTTCTGTCAAAGTAGAAGAGATTTCAGATGTGACTCAGGAGGCTGAATTCTGGATTTCTGTCAACGATCCGCAGCGAGCGATTGAAATACTAGAACCACAAGCTGACATATTGCAGCCAGACTCTCCGGTACCTTGGTTATATCTGCTAGATCTATATCGCTCAACCAATAACAGAGAAAAATACGATGTTATGCGCAGTCGTTTTATTCTTCATTTTAATGCCAATATTCCAGATTTTGAAACTGACCCTGTGGCGAGCGAGAATCGGCAGCTTGAAGACTTCGTTCATTTGACTGAGCGCATTTGTTCTATGTGGGGCAATAATGATATCTTGCCGTTCCTGCAAAGTTTGTTAGTCGATGACAGAGACGGTAAACGCATGGGATTTGAACTGCCTGTGTATCGCGATATTTTATTGTTAATTGCCATAGCCAATGAACTTGAACGTACTAAGACAATAGGCAGCGTAATGGGTAGCGGTTGGACTGGTGCACATGATGTAAGTACCTTGGATAAGCCTGTTGCGGATTCATTTGGCAGGCCAGATTCAAATTCCATTGACTTTGAATCCATCGATTTTAAAAAGAAAACTTAATTTAGATTACTAAAAATTACATTCAAAATTAATAAAAATTTAACTATAGACAGGTGACAAATGATTAAATTATGTGGATTTGCAGTTAGTAACTATTACAACAAAGTCAAATTAGCCCTCCTCGAAAAACAGATTCCTTTTGAAGAAGTCTTAGTCTGGACTGATCGTTCTCCAGAACTCTTAGCCCATTCTCCATTGGGCAAAGTACCTTTTATTCAGACTGAGCAGGGCTCATTGTGCGAATCTCAAAATATTTTGGATTATCTGGAAGTCACTTATCCTGAGCATCCATTAATTCCAAAAGATGTTTTTGCTGCGGCAAAAGTAAAAGAGTTAATTACTTTTTTAGAGTTGCATCTGGAGCTAGTTGCTCGCGAGTTATATGGAGAGGCGTTTTTTGGCGGTAAGGTGTCCGATGAGGTTAAGCTCAGAGTTGAGAAGCAATTGACGCGTAATATCAATGCTTTAACGCCTATGCTTAAGTTTGCTCCGTTTGTCGCCGGAGATGAATTTACGATAGCTGATTGTGCTGCAGCAGTACATTTTCCTTTAGTATCAATGGCGACTAAAGCGATTTACGGACGTGATTTTTTAGCTGATTTGCCAGTGCGCGATTACGTCAAAATGATTTCTGAACGTCCTCATATGCAAACAATCAATGCAGACAGAAAAGCTAATCAAGTGCTGATGGCTGGGATTAAGAAATAAAAGCTTAAAATAATTTTTATAACCATTCCCACGACAACATGCCAGAAGGGCCACACAGCGATCCGCACAGACATAATATTTTGCAGCACCGTCACGCTCATGTCCCGGATTTGCATCATGGTCATATTCACTAACAAGACTTAACAAGATAGGTGAAGTTAAAGTAAGACAACAGATATAGCAGCCCATTTTGGAGTATTGGCTGTAATCTTAAACGATCCATAAAATTGGTTTATAATCCGCAAATGTTAAAAAAGTTCATCATCCTGCTCATCGTTGCTTTCACACTCCAGCTCAGCTGGTCGGTGGCAAGTGACTATTGCATGCATGAGACTGGCAAATCATCACAGCATTTTGGACATCATCCGCATCAACATCATGCCGATGAACAAGCAGGTAATCCGGCTGAAAAACAAGCAGATCAGCCAAGCAATTCTGCTGAAAAGAAATCTGACTCAAAAATAGCATTCCACCCGGATTGCGCATCGTGTGCACATAGCCCGGTTGCTGCGTATTCATTGCAAAACGAACTGGTCAAGCCGTCACCGATTGCTTTTCAAGTTAATACTTCAAAGACGGAGCCAACGGCTCCTTATCTGGGCAAGCCTCTGCGCCCCAAATGGATGATCGCTGCCTAGTTCCAGCGCATCGTTAGTCCCCCATTTTGTTTTACTGATTTACACGCTAAATATAGTTTGACTATGGCGTCGTAGACGCGACTTCGCTGGATTTTCCCTGCTCGATTGTCGGAATTTTTTCCGAGACGTTGTCGAGCTGTTTTCGGTTTTATCGAATACGCAGGATCATCCTATGTCACCATTTTTTAAAATATTTTCACCCCTGGCCTTGTCTGCCGGGATTTTGTGTCCGGCTACATCTTCCATCGCTTCAACCCAGGCATTCTCAGCAGAGCCGTCTGCGCCATTACACACTTTATCGGTCACTTCCGCAGTTACCTCGCCAGCTACCTCATCAACCTCATCACTCACCTTACCAGTGGCACTTGATCGCGCTCTTAAAGCCAATCCGGAGATCGCCGCTGCAATGCGTGCGGTGCAAGCGCAACAGGGCGTCAGGCGTCAGGCGGGTATGTTGCCCAACCCTGAGCTGGCCGCGACTGTAGAAGATACGCAAAAAGCGACCAGAACCACCACCGTCCAACTGAATCAATTAATAGAACTGGGCGGCAAACGCTCTGCGCGGATGACTGCAGCAGAGCGTCAATATGATATTGCTGTGATTGAACTGGCGATGAAACGTGCGGAGATTCACGCCGCAGTAGTCTCGTATTTTTATGAGGTATTGATCGCACAAGAGCGACAACGTCTGGCGCGTAGCTCTACCGAACTGGCACAAACGGTAACGCAAGCAGCCTCTAAGCGGGTGTTAACCGGAAAAATCTCACCGCTGGAAGAGACTAAAGCGCGCGTTGCTGAGTCGGCTATTCGTATTGAACTTGCGCAAGCCAATAGCGACCTTATCACCGCACGCCAGCAACTTGCTGCCGTGATGGGGAGTCATTTGTCCATAGTTGAGACGGTAGCCGCTCAGTCGTCCGGCGCAACAAGTCACCTAACTCGGCCTAACTTAATGAGTCAGCTGAATTTGCCAAACGTTCCAAGCCTGCCGGAGATCATGGCAAGTATGCAGCGCTCCCCCATTTTGCTGCGAGCAAGGACAGAAGTGGATCGACGTCTTGCCTTGTCGCAGGTAGAACGCAGCCGTCGGGTACCGGATATTACCCTTAGCGCCGGTGCTAAACGTGATGAGCAATTAGGGCGTAACCAGGCGATCTTTGGTGTCTCAATACCGCTTCCCTTATTCGATCGTAACCAGGGCAATCTGCAAGAAGCCTTAAGCAGAACCGATAAAGCGCGTGATGAGTTAAGCGCGACAGAACTGCGTCTGGGCAGCGAACTGATGCAAGCTCATCAGCGCCTGAGTGTGGCGCGCGAGGAGACCACATTGATGCAAAAAGACCTGTTGCCGGGAGCGCAAACAGCGTACGACGCATCGCTTAAAGGCTTTGAATTTGGCAAGTTCAGCTTTCTGGATGTACTCGATGCACAACGTACTTTGCTGCAAGCACAATCCCAGTATTTGCGTACTTTATCCGACACCCACCGCGCCGCTGCTGAGATGGTACGTCTTACCGGTGACGCTACTTTGATTGCTGTGCTGATCTCGGATCAGGCAGCATCCATATCCCCATTTTAGGAGCTGAAGATGGACTTAAATACCGACAACAAGATGAATAAAAATAATCAAAAAAATAGACATCAGCGCCTCGCCATTGCCGTGGTGCTGGTAATCGCCGCTGTGTTGGCTGGTCTGATTTTGATGGGTAAGGGAAGTCGTACCGGAGCGGACGAGCATAGCGAAGAACATGGTAACGAAGCACATGCTGACGTCGCTGAAAATGCTAAGGGAAATCAGGCAAATCTGGTAACAAGTACGACCGCTTCTTCTGCACAAAAAACATCGCCAAGTGAGTTTTTAAAAGGGCCACACGGCGGTAAATTATTTGCCAAAGACGGCTTTGGTCTGGAGCTCACTATTTTCGAGACTGGGGTGGAGCCGGAATTCAGACTGTACACCTATAAAGATGGCAAAGCTCTGGTACCTGATGCACAAGCAGCAAGCAAACTCAACATCGTTTTAGAGCGCTTAGGGCGCGCGCCGCAAACCTTTACATTTGTGCCGGAGAAGGACTATTTCAAAGGGAGTGCCACCGTAGATGAACCGCATTCTTTCAAGGTCACCATCGCAGCTCAATACAATAATCAGTCCTATCAATTTGCTTATGAACAGGTGGAGGCACGTATCAGTATGAGCGAATCCCAATTACAGCAAAATGGAGTAGTGCTGGCCACTGCCGGACCTGCGAAGATACAAAGTGCGCTGACCTTGGCTGGTGAAATTCGTTTCAATCAGGATCGCATGATCCAAGTCGTGCCACGTCTGACCGGTATTGTCGAAACGGTGTCGGCTAATGCCGGTGACAAAGTACAAAAAGGGCAGGTATTAGCCGTCATATCTAGTCAGGCGCTGGTAGATCAGCGCAGCGATATGCTGGCCGCGCAAAAACGCCTGGGATTAGCCCGCACTAATTTTGAACGTGAAAAAAAATTATGGGAAGAAAAAATCTCCGCAGAACAGGATTACTTGCAAGCCCGTAATGCCATGCAAGAGGCAGAAATTATTCTGCAAAGTGCACAGCAAAAGTTGGTATCGCTCGGTGCCACTGCGAGTGCTGGCGGCAACCTGACAAGGTATGAAATACGTTCTCCGATTGCCGGTACCGTGACCGAAAAAAATATCGTTCCGGGACAATCACTCAAAGATGACACGCCGATTTTTATCGTTGCGGATTTAAGCACTGTCTGGGTAGAAATGACCGTGCCTGCCAAAGATATTAATCTCATCAAATCAGGACAAAAAGCCAAAGTCACTGCCACTGCATTTGTCGCGGAAGCTAACGGTAACTTGTCCTATATTGGATCGTTAGTCAGTGAACAATCGCGTACGGCAATTGCGCGCGTCGTACTGCCTAACACCAAGGGATTATGGCGCCCTGGCTTACAAGTCAGTATCAACCTGGTGTCCGATGAGGTAGAAGTGCCCGTCGCAGTTGCCGTTGACGGGATACAGAGCCTAAAGGAAACAAGCACCGTATTCGGCCGATATGGCAATGATTTTGAAGCGCGCCCGGTTACCTTGGGACGTAGCGATGGCAAATTTGTAGAAGTACTTAAAGGCTTCAACGCGGGTGAACGCTATGCAGCAAAAAATAGCTTTCTGATTAAAGCCGATATTGGCAAATCCGGCGCAAGCCACGATCATTAAGGAGAACAATATGTTTGAAAAAATCATACAGTTTTCCATCGCCCAACGGTGGGTGATTCTGATGCTGACATTAACGATGGCGCTATTGGGATTCTATAATTACCAAAAACTGCCCATCGATGCGGTACCCGACATTACTAATGTACAGGTGCAAATCAATACTTCTGCACCCGGATATTCACCATTAGAGGCAGAGCAGCGTATTACGTTTCCGATAGAAACTGCAATGGCGGGTTTGCCACGTCTGGAGCAGACAAGATCTTTATCACGTTACGGCTTGTCGCAAGTGACAGTGATCTTCAAAGATGGTACTGATATTTACTTTGCGCGCCAGCTCGTCAATGAGCGGATACAGGAGGCCAAGGCCAGGTTACCGGTCGATGCAGAACCTGGCATGGGGCCAATTTCAAGCGGCTTGGGAGAGATTTACATGTGGACGGTTGAGGCCAAAGAAGGTGCTTTAAAAGCCGATGGCACGCCCTATACCTCCACTGATCTGCGCGAAATTCAAGACTGGATTGTCAAACCGCAATTGCGTAATGTCCCCGGGGTGACGGAGATTAACTCGATTGGTGGTTTTACCAAAGAATTTCAGGTGGCGCCGAGTCCTGATAAGTTGCGGTCTTACGGTCTCACTTTACAAGATGTGGTTACCGCACTAGAGCGCAACAATACCAACGTCGGCGCAGGTTATATTGAAAAGCGGGGTGAGCAATATCTGATCCGCGCACCTGGTCAGGTGGATTCCATCAGCGATATCAATAATATGATCGTCGGCAGCCAACAGTCGGGTGTAGTACGCATTAAAGATATTGCCGAAGTCGGTATCGGGCAAGAGCTGCGTACTGGTGCCGCGACCGAAAACGGGCAAGAGGTTGTGCTCGGAACGGTATTCATGCTGCTTGGTGAAAACAGCCGTACTGTGGCTCGCGCTGTAGATCAAAAATTGGATCAAATTAATCTCAGTTTGCCCAAAGGCGTGATCGCTAAAACGGTATATGACCGCACTACACTGGTGGATAAAGCGATCAGCACCGTGAAGAAAAATTTACTGGAAGGTGCATTATTGGTCATCACAATTTTATTTCTGTTTTTAGGAAATATTCGCGCCGCGCTAATCACCGCATTGGTGATCCCTTTGGCGATGTTGTTCACTTTTACCGGTATGGTGGGCAATAAGGTCAGCGCCAATCTGATGAGTTTGGGCGCGCTGGATTTTGGCATCATCATTGACGGCGCAGTCGTGATCGTAGAAAACTGTGTGCGGCGTCTGGCGCATGCGCAAACCAGCTTAGGACGCTTATTAACCCGCAAAGAGCGTTATCAGGAAGTCTTTGCTGCTGCGCAAGAAGCACGCAGACCATTGCTGTTTGGTCAGCTCATCATCATGGTCGTGTATTTGCCGATTTTTGCGCTCACAGGTGTTGAGGGCAAGATGTTCCATCCGATGGCGTTTACTGTGGTGATTGCTTTGCTGGGTGCGATGATTTTATCGATTACTTTTATCCCAGCAGCGGTCGCTTTACTGATCGGTGACAAAGTCAGCGAAAAGGAAAATAAGCTGATGGTCTGGGCAAAGCAGGCATATCAACCGATGCTGGCTTTTACGATGATGAATAAAGCATTAGTCCTGACTATTGCTGGCGTGATTGTCGTTTTAAGCGGGCTATTGGTGAGTCGCATGGGGAGCGAGTTTGTACCGAGTCTGAACGAAGGCGATATTGCATTGCATGCCTTAAGAATACCCGGCACCAGCTTATCTCAGGCGATTCTGATGCAAGCCGAGCTGGAGAAGACGATTAAGAAATTCCCTGAAGTCGATAAGGTATTTGCCAAAATCGGCACGGCAGAAATCGCAACCGATCCCATGCCACCGAGCGTGGCGGATACCTTTATTATTTTAAAGCCGACATCCGCTTGGCCAGATCCCAAACGCAGCAAAGCAGACCTGATCAAAGCGATGCAAGCGGCAGTGTCGCAAGTGCCGGGTAATAATTACGAGTTCACGCAGCCTATCCAGATGCGGTTTAATGAGTTGCTATCTGGTGTGCGCAGTGACGTGGCTGTCAAAGTCTTTGGCGACGATATGGAGGTTATGAACAGTACAGCCGATAAGATATCTGCGGTGCTGGAAAAAATTCCTGGCGCCGCCGACGTTAAGGTGGAGCAAACCACCGGTTTGCCAATGCTAACGATACAGATTGATCGCGAAAAAGCGGCCAGAATGGGATTGAACGTGGCAGATGTGCAAGAGGTAATTGCCACTGCCGTCGGCGGCAAAGAGGCGGGCACGATGTTTCAGGGAGACCGGCGTTTTGATATCGTGGTTCGTTTGCCAGAGGCACTCCGTAGTGATATCGAGGCACTAAAGCGTTTGCCTGTTCGACTGCCAGCGGCATCCTCTGCTTCGTCATCAATTTTGTCATCAACTTCGTCATTTCGTTCAGATGCTGCAATGCATGCGTCCTTTGTCCAGTTAGCCGATGTGGCAAGTTTTAATTTTGCTCCAGGACCGAATCAGATCAGCCGGGAAAATGGAAAGCGCAGTGTCGTCGTCACGGCGAATGTCAGAGACAGAGATATCGGCTCTTTCATCAATGAGGCACAACAGCAGTTAGCCGAAAAAGTCGCCATTCCAACTGGCTACTGGACTACTTGGGGTGGCACTTTTGAGCAGCTGGAATCAGCGGCTAAGCGATTAAAAATTGTGGTGCCTGTCGCTTTATTCTTAGTATTACTATTGCTGTTTGCGATGTTCAATAATCTGAAAGATGGTTTGCTGGTATTTACTGGTGTGCCGTTTGCGTTGACTGGCGGTATCGTTGCACTTTGGTTGCGCGATATTCCTTTATCAATTTCGGCGGGAGTTGGTTTTATCGCACTGTCTGGTGTGGCGGTACTCAACGGCTTGGTGATGATTGCTTTTATCCGAAGTTTGCGCGAGGAGGGGATGCGGCTGGATGCAGCGATTCAGCTCGGAGCTTTGACCCGCTTGCGACCAGTATTGATGACGGCGTTGGTTGCCTCGCTGGGCTTTATTCCGATGGCGATTGCGACCGGTACGGGAGCAGAAGTGCAACGACCATTGGCAACGGTCGTGATCGGCGGAATCTTGTCGTCTACTTTGCTGACTTTGCTGGTATTGCCCTTGCTGTACCGGATGGTGCATCGCCGTGAGGCGGAGGAAGATTCGGTTACTGTTGCTATCAATTCAGTTGGCAACTAGGTTGTAAACTAAGTTAGCAACTTAGTTAGCGACTTAGTCAGGCTGGAAGGTGGGCCAGAATCGCCTCACTCACGAGGCGATTTGATGGCATCAGCGTGTGCATGATGGGTAGTAAGATTTCTTTTTCTGCCCATGGTGCATACGCCTCTGATATAGACACCACGCCGTCATTGTCTTCATCGCCGAAAGGGCTGTATTTGCCCTTAATTCCTTTGGTGCCGATGATCGTAATCGTCGGTGTTTTGACAGGTGCAATCGCTGCCATGCGCTCAGCACTTGATAACAATTGTCCGCAATCTCCTGTCGCCACTCTGAATGGCAACAGATGTTGCACCCGTCCCGCCACTCTGGAGGTCGTAATGGGCGAGCCGAGTAAAAACAATTGCCGGGGCTGACGGCAATCTTCCGGCAATACATTGATCGCACCGCGCAACAACACACCGCCGAGCGAATGCCCAATCAAAACATAATCGCCCTTGGCCGCAACTGCCGTGATCGTTTTAACGAGCCTGTCCCGGATTCCCGCAAAGCTTTCCAGCGCCACAAAATAATTAAAACTGCTGGTCGTCAGACCATGCGCCCGCAAACGTTGCAGCATCGGTGTAGCCGACAGCGATGAGCGCCCCATCCCATGTACAAACAAGGCTTGCAGTGGCTGAGTACCGATTTGAGAATGTTCTTGAGTAGATTTGTCAGCCATTGATTGCTGTAAATTTAAAAATAAGGGGAGTATATGAAAAAATATACGGCGGATTCAAGTACGAAGAGCAACATTGAATAAAAAGTCAAAGGGTCAGATGCGATAGCATTCTGCCTTTTGACCAGCCAGTCGAAAGTTGCCGAATATGCGCTATACACACCTAACCCAAGACGAACGATACCAAATTTACGCACTACGGTTAGAAA